>JBBSAR010000159.1:0-8155 GCA_038252125.1 Desulfatiglandales bacterium | reverse complement strand
GGTGTGGTCATCAGCCTCCCCTCTTCACGCGCGAAGGAAGGTCCAGCTTGAGCAATCCAGCGCCTTTATCTCATGGCCTGTCTCTCACATCTGCCTTTGGTTCCCTATTTCCAGGCCTTCTCCCTGTTATCGGCCAGCTCAGAGTAAGGAACAACGCCAGATGTTTTTTCCCCCCTACCCTACACCCTACCCCCCTTTTTCTTACTTTTGGCTGTTTTACGGCCCTCCCTAAACTGCGGGAGCTGCCTACATCCAAAAGCGTTTCTGTGCTGCCAAGCGTGCTTCACCCTTCGGGCTCGCGGCAGTCTTCTTTTCGAGTAGGGGAGGGGGGCACAAACATCAGTCCTGGCATTACCCTTTCTCAGCCCCGCTTACACGCCGCTTGGGCTCACATCGGGGCAAACAGCATGCCCGTGGTGCTGCCTGCAGCATCGGCCATCAACCCTTTCGGGTGTTCCGTCCGGAGCCGGGTTGTTGCCGGTCATGGGTTGGGTGATGTTAAAATTAGGATGTAGCAGTATAGAGGAGGGCTACAGAAGTTTTACCAGAGTAGCCACAATGGCGGCCTGGGCAACCAACATGCCGGCCACCCACTTGATGATTTCAACTTTCGCTTCAGCCAAGTCTTTTTTTGTCACCAGTTCAGTACTGATGATTTCTTTCATGGCTTCAGCTTGAATTTCAGCCTGTTCTTCCGTGAACCCCGCTGATTTCAACTTTTTCGCATAAGAAAGCGTATCAAACGTGATCGTAGCCATAACGAACCCCTTTTTCTGTTTTGGCAGTATCCTATCACAGAAAAGGGCTATGAGCAATGGCAAAGTAATCATGCTCAGGATAGCTTGACGAAGCGAACGCCGGGGACCCTGCCCGGTTTCCTGCGCATGTAACCAACAGGGGGAAAGAGAGGGTATTTCATGGGAATTTTAGCACAGTGCCCGGTATGCAGGACAAGGCTGTCCATCAAAAAGAAGACATGCCCGCAATGTTCCACGGATCTGGATAAGGCCAAAAAGGCAAAACGCGTTGATTATTGGATCAGCTATCGATTGCCGAGTGGCAAACAAAAACAAGAACCGGTAGGCACATCCATAGACGACGCCCGCGCAGCTGATGGAAAGAAGAGAGGGCAGAAGAAAGAGGGGAAGCTCTTCGATATCAAGCCAGATGCCAAGATGACTTTCAAGGAGCTGTCTGATTGGTATCTCAATTTGGAAACAGTAAAAGCCCTCGCATCATTCAAGACTGTTTGTGGGTACGTGAATAAGTTCGTTGAGGCCTATGGTGGTACTGTCCTTTGCAAGATCAGGCTGGTTGATCTGGAGAACCTTCAGGAAAAGCGTAAGAGGGAGGGGCTGAAACCTAAGACCATTGACGATGAAATTAATTATGTCAAGAGCATGATAATCAAGGCATTCTATAACGACATTGTCGGCGGGGATGTTTTAAAAGCATTCCAGAGAGTAAAGCCCATGCTACGGCGCAATTCCAACGCCAGGGATAGGGTGCTTACTCATGAGGAATACGAAAACCTCCTACTTTACTCCCCTCCACACCTCAGAAACATTCTGGAGTTGGCATATTGGACCGGCATGCGAAAAGGTGAAATTAAAAAGCTGACATGGGACAAGGTGGATATGCAGCAACGACTTATCCGCCTGGAAGCTGAGGACACCAAGGAAGGCAAGCCCAAAACTATCCCGCTCGGGAAAGAGCCGTTTCGCATGCTGAAAGCCATCCCCAGGGCGCTACATAATAACCACGTCTTTCTCTATAATGGAAAACCCATCACGAGAAACTTTTCAACCGGATTAAAAACAGCGTGTAAGGCCGCAGGGATTACCTGGGGGCGTGAAGTGAAAGGCGGATTCGTATTTCATGATATGAGACACACATTCGTAACAGATACGAGAAAGGCCGGTGTATCAAAATCCGTAAGGATGTCAATAACCGGCCATGCTCCTAAAGATATGGATGATCGTTACAACAGAGTGGATATTCAAGACCAGCATGAAGCCATAAAGAAGCTGGAACTGTTTTTCTTAAATGTTACCCAAAACGTTAAATCTGCTGTTGGGAAAACAAGTTAAAGTGCTGAAACTCTTAGGTAAAAATGGCGGAAGTGCATGGGAATCGAACCCACCTGACGAGGTTTTAGCCCGTCACACCGGATTTGAAGTCCGGGAGCCCCACCAGTGAGCTTACCACTTCCAAAAAAGATTGTTTGCGAGATATTCTACTCATAGTGAGGATTTTGTCAATAGAGGATTCGGTTTCCTGTCCCAAGAGGTCACGACAAATGCTCGATGATGATTCTCAATATCCTTCGCACGGGTTCGGCCGCACCCCAGAGCAATTGATCTCCCACCGTGAATGCACCGAGATATTCTGGTCCCATCATTAGTTTCCGGAGACGACCGATGGGGACATCGAGCGTGCCGTTGACGGCAGCGGGTGTCAGTTCTCGTAAAGTGGATTCCTTGTCGTTTTGCACTAGCTTTACCCACTGATTTCCATTTTTCAGGAGGTCCGTTATCTCATCCATGGGCAGGTTTTTTTTCAGTTTGATCGTCAGGCCTTGACTATGGCAGCGCATGGCGCCCACGCGAACGCACATGCCGTCCACCGGTATCGGCGTTTCCGTCTGCAGGATCTTATTGGTTTCTACAAATCCTTTCCATTCTTCCCTGGTCTGGCCGCTTTCCATGGGAGAATCGATCCAGGGCAGCACGCTGCCGGCCAGGGGCGCCAGGAAATGGTCCACAGGAAAAGTCTTTTTTCGCATTTCGGCCGTCACTATTTCATCAATGGCGATGGCCGTAGCGGCTTGGTCGTTCAGAAGGGGCTTCGCGGCATCGGCAAGAACGCCCATTTGCGCAATCAGCTCGCGCATATTGTTGGCGCCGGCGCCTGAGGCGGCTTGATAGGTCATGGAGGAAATCCATTCCACGAGGTTGGCGGATAAAAGTCCGGACAGGGCCATGAGCATCAGGCTGACCGTACAGTTTCCCCCCACATAGGCCTTGATGCCGGAAGAAAGCCCTTCATCGATGACCGACCTGTTTACAGGATCCAGGACGATAATGCTGTCGTCATTCAGTCTGAAGGTGGATGCGGAATCTATCCAGTAGCCGTCCCATCCTTCTTTCATAAGGTCGGGGTGAACCTGTTTGCTGTAAGCTCCTCCCTGACAGGTTACAATGATATCCAGTGATGAAAGGGCTTCTATATCATAGGCATCTTTTACGGGGGGGGTATCCATCCCCACATCCGGCCCCGCTTTCCCCATCTGGGTTGTGCTGAAAAATTCCGCTTCAACGCCCTTGAAATCTTTTTCCTCAAGCATCCGGCCCATGAGTACCGAGCCGACCATTCCCCTCCAACCTACAAAACCAACGCGCAACATACCTCTCCTCCTCTAAAAGCGATGCAATTTCTAAAGCGCTGAAATCTACTTCTTCTTCCGTTTTGTTTCAAGCAAAAAGTTGTTTTCCCGATGGATTGTTCCCACGAAGGTTTCGAGGGCCTGAATTTCTCGTATAACATACAAAACCTGTAAGTTTTTAGCTATGGTCCGGAATTGACTACAGGGCGTTCAACATCTGTTCCAGGGCATCCGAAACGGAATCGTGGATGACCAGATCGGCCTTAGCATCGTGAGGGGTGGGATCGCGATTGATGATCATGAGCGAGGCGCCGCTTCTCACTGCCTGGATGGGGACCGAGGCGGCCGGATAAACAACCAGGGATGATCCAAGGACGATGCATAGATCAGATTGCCGGGCATACAACATGGCGCTGTTCATTTCTTCTTCCGGCATGGCCTGGCCGAATGAAACGGTGTCCGGTTTCAAAATGCCTCCACAGTCGTCGCAGGAGGGCGCCTTAATCCCGGCTCGGATTCGCTCCTGAATATCCTCTCTGTCGTAAGGCTTTTTGCAGCTCAGGCAGGAAACCGTGACAGCCGTTCCATGCAGTTCGATGATTTTTTCATGGGAATTTCCTGCCTTATGATGGAGGTGATCGATATTTTGCGTGACGATCGCCAGCAGTTTGCCCATCTCTTCCAGCTTCTTCACGGCCATGTGAGCGTGGTTGGGTTTGGCATCCCGTATGGTTGCATACATTTCCGTGCTCATCTCCCAGTACTTTTCGCGGGAGGTTTGGCTTGACACAAAATTTTGAAAATAAAAATCGGAAGGGTCGTATCTGTCCCAGACTCCTCCGGGGCTCCTGAAATCGGGGATGCCGGAATCGGTGCTTAGCCCCGCGCCGGTAAAGATCAATATCTTTCGGCTGGATCGGATGAATTCCGTTCCTCTCGCGTAAAGGTCGTCCATGAAAGAAACTCCCGACAATACTTCACATGAAAATTGGCACTTTCCCGTTCACCGTTTACGGTTGAATGGGAGCTCCCGAATTAATATTCCTCACGATTTGGCGTAACTGTGAAGACCTGCCAGATAATTGACCCCGAAATAGGTGAACAGTACGCAACAGAAACCGATGATGGAAAAAATAGCAATCTTTTTTCCGCGCCATCCCCTGACCATCCTGGAATGGATGATGGATGCATAGATAAGCCAGGTGATCAAGGACCATGTCTCTTTCGGGTCCCAGCTCCAGTAGGTGCCCCACGCGGAGTGCGCCCAGACGGACCCCGTAATGATCCCCAGGGTCAGCATGAGAAAGCCGATGACGATCATTTGATAATTCAGATCATCAAGGATTTCCTGATCCGGAACCAGCTTCACGAAGATACCCTTTGAGCCCTTTTTATCCAGCCCCTTGATCAGGTACATGATGCTCAAGGCGAAGGAAAGGCCGAATGCCGCGTAGCCGAAAAAACAGGTAATCACGTGGCTGATCAACCAGTTGCTCTTGAGGGCCGGGATAAGGGGCTGAATATGGCTGTTGATGTCCGGTGAAAAAGAGGCGTAGGCGATGGCAAGGAATGCCAGCGGCGTTACAAAGGCGCCCAGGGTCTTGTTCTTTGTCCGCCATTCCACGATGAGATAGAGGAGCATGACGGTCCAGGAGAAAAAGATCAACGATTCGTACATGTTGGAGAGCGGTGCGTGACCAAAACCCAATTGGTACGATTCGATCCACCGTAAGATCATGGCTACTATCTGAGCAGCGACGCCGAGCAGGGATGCGCAGGTAGCCAGTTTTCCCAGCATAGGCTTGCGCATCACCATGTACAGGAGGTAGAACAGGAACGCTGCGAAATAGACGAAAGTGGTATAACTCAGGATGGTGGCGTTTATCATGCTTATCAATCCTCAAAGGTTAATTGGATAACGGATCCTTCCAATGTTTCAAACCATCATTTAGGAGAAATGTTCCATTTGGTGTATCAGGTTTGCGATTTCCCGCTCCAGGCCCACCGGGTTCTTGCTGGCCGTACCTGCGACGCTGATTCTGGTTCCCCGCCTCGCTTTATCAACGCGCACCCATATCCTCTGATGAGACATGAAGAAAGAGACGAAAAGGCCCGCAATGATGAAAAAACAGCCTGCCCAGACCGTGGATACGCCCGGATCCCTGTTTACCTGCAGGCCGGTATAATATTTTGTTTGAATCCCTTTCAAAGAAAAAGTGTACGGCTTAAAGGACGAAGGATTGAATTTGGGGGACTTCGCCATGGGCGCAGGGAGCCTTTTCATGACCATTTCGTGATTTTCAAATATCCAGAAATCCAGGGGTTTTCCTCCTTCCGGCTGGATGGTGATCAGGACCGCGGGCCCCAGGCGCATGATGTCGCTTCTGACGTCGGTAACCCGGAAGGTTCCTTTTCCTTCGGGGAGGGGATAGTCTTTTCCAGTTTCGGCTGCCACATTGTAGGGTGGCATTTCATTCCCTTCCATGGAGATTTTTAGATCCACCGTCTTTCCGGGAACATTTCCGTAGCTGGATTGATAAAAGGTGATGCCCATGAATTCCGCCGGATGATTGACCAGGAGATCGGTCTTCTTGACTTCCTTGCCATCTACGAGGAAGCTTAAAACGGAACGGAATTCCTTCGGTGCGCCATTGTCATAAAAATCCACGTTGAATTTGTCGCACCGAACGCTGAAACCAAGATCGAGAGGTCGCATGTTCTTCCGGATCATGACCTGATTTGTCTGTTCCCCTTCAACAATATTTACATAGGCCTCAAATCCGTAAAAGGATCCGATCAGGGCCCCGATCAAGATGAGGAGGATGCTTACATGGACGATATAAACCCCGAAAAGGGAGAAACGTCCTTTTTCCGAATAAAAGTAACGAGATCCCTTCCCCTCTTTTTCCCGCGTGTTCTTAAAACGCGAGTGCAGGAGATTGCCGACATCGGCGGCGACGCTTCCGAATTCCTTGCTCGTCAGAAACGACTGGTCTTCAGGCAGATTCTCAAAAGGTTTGTTTCTGTCCGGTTCGGGGCGTAACCTGAATTTTTTCCACGTTGCCGGGAAACGATCGATGGAACAAATCACAAGATTCAGTGTCAGGCACGCAATAATGACTCTGAACCAGATGGCGTGATACATGTCGAACAGGTTCAGTGTTTTGAAAATACTGAGTGCTTGAGGACTTAATCGTTGCGCGAATTCTCCGGCTCCTTCATTCTGAGGAACCACGGTTCCGATAATACAAAAAATGGCCAGCAGGATCAGAATCACAATGGTGAGCTTGATGGAACTGAAAAACTTCCAGAAAGGGTTTTGCCCCTCTTTTATCTTAGAATTGTTCATAATTATCCATAGCTTCAGTTAGGGTCTCTATTCCTTTTTACGTCTGGTAGGTGAGCGTTATTCATGCCTCACCGGGTTGGGTCGTGTAGAAGCAATCTAAATACGTGTAGCAATTCTGCAAGAATTTTATTTGGCAAAAGGGGGTGCGTAACGAGAATTGTTAGAGTCTATTCAAAAAGTTTGACGATTTCCAGCATATCATGTAAATTAAATAAAAATTATCGGAATTAGCGGATACGAAACATTGTTCAGGAGAATTCTATGCTGGATTTGAAATACCTACGGGCTAATATGGCGCTGGTGAAAAGAAATATTGAGATAAGGAGATACGATCTGGATCTTTCCAGGTTTGAATCTCTGGATACGGACAGGAGGGAGAAGCTTTCCGTCCTTGAAGAATTGAGACATAGAAGAAACAGTGTCAGTGAAGAGATTGCACGGATGAAGAAAAAGAAGGAAGATGCTTCCCGGGAAATTGCCGAGATGAAAGAAGTTTCTTCCAGCATTAAAGAAAGGGAGCAAGAGCTTGTGCAGGTGCAGGAAGAACTTGATGCCTTGAGAATGGTCATTCCGAATATGCTTGATGAATCGGTTCCCGTGGGCAAGGATGAAGCGGATAACCCGGTCCTGCGGGAGTGGGGTGAAATCAGAAAATGGGATTTTGAGCCGCTGCCGCACTGGGAGATTGGGGAAAATCTGGGGATTCTTGATTTTGCCTGCGCGGCAAAGCTCTCAGGGGCGCGCTTCGCCCTCTATCGAGGCCAGGGCGCGCGACTGGAAAGGGCCCTGATTTCATTCATGCTGGATATTCATACCGGGGAGCATGGATACAAAGAGATCCTGCCTCCGTTCCTGGTGAATGCGGCATCCATGACAGGAACCGGCCAGCTTCCGAAATTCGAAGAGGATCTTTTTAAAATAAGGGACAGAGATCTTTATCTTATCCCGACCGCGGAAGTTCCGGTTACAAATATTCACAGGGATGAAATTCTCAAAGAAAAAGATCTCCCTATTTATTATACGGCGTATACGCCGTGTTTCCGTTCCGAGGCCGGGTCCCATGGCAGAGATACGCGGGGATTAATCAGGCAGCATCAATTCAACAAGGTTGAGCTGGTGAAATTCAGCAAGCCGGAAACATCTTACGAGGAACTGGAAAAACTGACCGCCGATGCGGAGGAGATCCTGAAACGTCTTAAGCTTCCTTACAGAGTGATTATGCTCTGTAGCGGCGATACCGGCTTTTCGGCTGCAAAGACCTACGATCTGGAGGTTTGGTTGCCGGGGCAGGGCCTCTACAGGGAGATTTCCTCTTGCAGCTGTTTTACCGATTTTCAGGCTCGGCGCGCAGGCATTCGGTTCAAAAGGGAAGGCAGCAACGGAACGGAACTGCTGCATACGTTGAACGGCTCGGGTCTGGC
>JBBSAR010000158.1:0-8214 GCA_038252125.1 Desulfatiglandales bacterium | reverse complement strand
CCTCATGGGGCTGCCGGGGCACCCGGCCTCCGCCGCGGTGGTCATGGAGGTGCTGGGCCGGCCGCTGCTGCTGCGCCTGGCGGGCGCCAACGCCCAGACCCCCTGGGGGCGTAACGTGACCGCGGTGTTGTCCCGCAACCTGGCCGGGGCCTCGGGCCGGGAAGACTATGTCCGGGTGCGGCTACGCCGGGAGGAAACGGCCCTGTGGGCCGACCCGGTCTCATTCTCCCGCTCTCTTTTGTTAAACAGCTCCCAACCCTTTCATCCATGCAGCCAACTCTTCCGCGACGCGATCGCTCGCATGCCCGTCCCAAAGTTCGATATCCTGCCCCGCGGACCATTTTCCCGCAAACACGTCCTCAAAGGCAATTCGAATCCGTTCAGGCTCATTGCCGACCAGCCGGCTTGTCCCTTTCCGGACGGTCACGGGCCTTTCCGTATTTTCCCGTAAGGTCAGGCAGGGAACCTTCAGGAAGGAGGTCTCCTCCTGCATTCCGCCAGAATCGGTAAGAACCAATCGTGCATTTTTTATGAGGCAGAGGTTGTCTCGGTAGGAGACGGGTTCGACAAAGAGGAGATCCGATTTCCCGAACAATCGATCCCACAAACCCGATTGTTCCATGGCTTTCCTGGTCCTTGGGTGAGCGGGAAAGACCACGGGAATTCTTCTCGCCAGTTCCATCGTGACCTCAAGAAGCCCCCTCAAAATCCGAGGGTCGTCCACATTGGAGGGTCTGTGCATGGTCATGAGTGCATATTCCCTCCCTGCCAGATTCAAACGTTCGAGGACGGAAGATTGCTCGGCAAAAGAAAGCTCATGCACCAGCGTATCAATCATGACGTTTCCCACGAACTTTATCTTTTGTTCTTCCACCCCTTCCCGATGCAGATTGACCAGACCGCTTGGTTCGGACACCAGCAGAAGATCAGCCATGGCATCCGTTAACAGCCGGTTAATTTCTTCGGGCATGGTGCGATCAAAACTCCGCAACCCCGCCTCCACGTGAACAATCGGGACCCCTAATTTAACCGCTGCCAGGGCACAAGCAACCGTAGAGTTCACATCTCCGAAAACCACCGAAGCCGCCGGTGGATTTTTCATCACATGCGACTCATAGCGTTCGAGAATCCGGGCAGTCTGCGCCCCGTGGGAACCGGACCCCACATCAAGATGCACATGGGGCCTGGGAATGCCCAGCTCCTCGAAAAATACTGCATTCATACTGTGGTCGTAATGTTGTCCCGTATGGACAATCCTCGGTTCCAGTTCGTCCCGCTCCTGAACGGCCCGCAAGACGGGGGCCAGCTTCATGAAATTAGGACGGGCGCCCGCCACCAGATCAATGATTGGTTTCATGCCGTTCTCCTCTAAGATTTCTGTCGCACCGGCAATTTCTACCATAAGGAGGGCGGCATGAACACAAAAAAAACGGAACGTCGGCAAAAGTAGATTTTCCGTTTGTTGTTGATAGGGGTTGACAGCCAACGGCAATGGTGCGAAAAAGAGATTTTTTTTGAGAGACTGCCCTGTCTGCCATGGGGGGGTGATATTCCAAGGAGTTGCCCCAAGCAATACATATCATTTATCCGGAGGGTTTGCCCGACTGCGTGCAAAATGCAGCCAGGCCCGGTTGAAGAGAGGAAAGAAAATGAAAAAGGACATCACCGTTCTTATCAAAGGCGCCGGCGAGATGGCCAGCGGAATCGCGTGGCGGCTCCATCAGTGTCATTTCAAAGTCGTCATGACGGAGGTCGCCAGGCCCATTGCCGTCAGAAGAGCCGTATCCTTTTGTGAGGTAATCTACGATGGCACGAAGGAGGTAGAGGGGGTCGAAGCGATCCTGGCGACGGGGATCGAGGAGATCCGAAAGGCATGGGAAAACCTGCAACTGCCTGTCATTATTGACCCCGAAATGAAAATAAAAGAGGATCTCAATCCGGATGTGCTTTTGGAGGCGACATTGAGCAAACACAACACGGGCATAAGCATGACGGACGCGCCCCTGGTTATAGCTCTGGGTCCGGGCTATGACGCCGGGCGTGATGCGCACTATGTGGTGGAAACGAACCGGGGACATCATCTGGGACGTCTTTTCACGGATGGACCGGCTGAACCCAATACCGGAGTACCGGGTGAAATGGGAGGGTTTACGTATGAACGAGTCCTGCGCGCCCCGACGGAAGGAATCTTTGAGACATGGCACGAAATAGGAGACAGGGTAAAAAAGGGAAAAGCCTTGGCGAAAGTGGGAGATGACCCGGTCATTGCAAAGGTGGACGGCATCTTGAGAGGACTGATTCGTCCGGGCATATCCGTCAAAAAGGGACTCAAGATCGGCGATATTGATCCCCGTGCAAATTCCGGTTACGTGCACACCATCAGTGAAAAGGCCCGTGCCGTCTGCGGGGCCGTACTTGAAGCCATCCTCAGAACGTACAACGTATGAGAGATCAAAAATGAAAAATATCATTGATGCGACCATTCGCATGCTTGAAGAGGGTAAGCCTGTTGTCTGGGCTACCGTGGTCAGTCAGGAAGGTTCTGCTCCGAGAGGTTCCGGAAGCCGAATGCTCATCAGCGAAGGCGACACTACCCTGGGGAGCGTAGGAGGAGGCAAGCTGGAGGCCGATGTAATGAAGGCATCGGGCCTTTACCTCAAAGAAAAAGGGGCGGAGCTTCTCTCCTTTTCCCTATCCGGAAAGGAGGTAGCCGCCGCAGGGATGATCTGCGGAGGAAATGTTAAGGTTTATCTCGAAACGATCACAGACGATGCCCTGCCGTTCCTCAAAGAACTTGCCTCCTCATTTTCCCGATTGGAAGGGGTTCTCTTCGTCACCGCAATCAGGGAAACATCCGGCGGATTCAGGGCCGGATTCAATGACAACCATCTTCTCTGGGCTAGAGGGAACGTCATTTCAGGAGGGTTAACCATTCCTCCAGCGGTTGCGGATTATCTGTCCTCCGTCGAAAAGGGACGCGTACCTGTTTTCCTTCCCTTGACCGGCGGAGAAGACCGGTTCTATGTGGAACCCATTGAACTCCCCAATGTGCTGCATATATTCGGGGGCGGGCACATTTCACTGGACCTGGCCTGGATCGCCCACCGTCTGGGCGATGAAATCATTGTGGTGGACGATCGAAAAGAATTTGCCAACCGGGAACGTTTCCCCATGGCCACCCAAGTGCGCGTCCAACCCTTTGATGCGGCGCTCAAAGGGATCAGTTTTGGCCTCCATGATGACGTGGTCATTGTAACCAGGGGGCACATGCACGATCTGGATATCCTTCGCCAGACGCTCAAGAGCTCGCCGAGGTACATCGGCATGATCGGGAGCAAGCGAAAAAACAGGATGATCTTCGATAAACTCCTGGAAGAAGGCGTATCGCAAGACCGGATCGATCAGGTCCATGCGCCCATTGGCCTTGACATTCAAGCCGAAACCCCTGCTGAAATCGCCGTAAGCATTGTTGCGGAACTCATTCAGGAAAGGGCCGGGGGACGGGCCGCGAAAATCAAGAACTGGCTCGTTTAGAAGGGGCCCCTTACTTCCCGAAAGAACACCTGGGAAAATGGCACGATTCGCAGTTGAGGCACAGTCCCCCGTGGGCCATGGCGGCGAGATCTTCCCGTGTAACGGTTTCCCCTGCCAGGATCCTTGGCAAAATCAGATCAAGTACGGTTGCCCGATAAAAAAGGACGCAGGCAGGCAATCCCAGAATCGGAACGTTGCCGATGCGTCCTGCAAGAAACATGGCGCCGGGGATGACCGGGGTTCCATACACCACGTCCTCAGCGCCCGCTTCCGCAATGGCCACCCGGGTAATATCATCCGGATCCACACTCATGCCACCAGCCACAATAAGCATTTCGGCGCCGTTCTTCAGGTGTTTGTGAATTTCCTTGATGATCGTCGGTTTATCATCCGGCGAAAAAGCAGTGCCGACGACCTCACACCCGTAAGAATGAAGTTTTCCCCTTATAATCGGCGCGAATTTGTCATCGATGAGCCCGTTATAAACTTCATTCCCTGTAATCACAATCCCGGTCAACGGTGTGGAAAGCGGCTTTACGGAAAAAATCCCTCCCGCCTCTTCAGCCAGTTTCACGGCCCTTTTCAGTAGGCCTTCGTCGATAACAAGAGGAATAGCACGGACAGCGGCAATGATTTCGTCCTTTTCCACAACCGAATGGTTATGTCTGGAAGAACAGCTGATATCCGGAACCAGATTAATGGCGGTCAGGACATCCACATTTACCTTTAGAAGTCCGCTGTACTCCGCTTTCAGGGAAATTTTTCCTTCCGACGGATTGGGATCGAATACAACACCCGGCCCGGACAGGGAGGTAGAAAGGGCAAGCGCCGCATTGTCCTCATGAACCTCACCAGGCTCCAGGTGCAATACATAGAGATGTTCCTTTCCGACTCTTTTGAGGTGAGGGATATCCTCCTCTGTGACAATGTGACCTTTCTTAAAAGCCGGTCCTTTGAAGTTGCCCGGCCTGATCTCCGTAATATCATGGGCCAGGATGGTTCCAACGGCCTGATCTACGGAGATAACCGTGGCGGATGATTTAAACTTGTTAGACATATTTTAACTCCTGAATTTGATCAATTCCCTTCGCAAATGGCACGGCCTCTTTCTCAAGCCAAACGAGCCATCCGTTGAGCGTAGCGATCCTGAAACCGAAAACCATTCTTTTATAAGGATCCTTTTCTTCGTCCCGCAAGGTAATCAGCCGTTCTCTCACTTGTTCCAGGATCTTGATCTGGTCCCTTACCAGCACAGGGCATCCTCGCAGGGGGAGCTTCCCAAAGAAAAAAAGCTTGGTCAGAAATTCGGTTCGAAGATCTCGAACATAGGGGCTTGGTCTTTTCAGCCAGTCCATAAAGGCCTCTTTACCGGCTGCGTTTAGAGAAAAAACCCTTTTTGACGGTCGCGTATCCTGGGATTCCATGGTCGATGTCACAACGCCGCTGCTCTCAAGCCTTTTAAGAAGTGCATAGAGCTGACTTGTGCCCACCCGCCAGGCAGATCCCAGGTCTGCATCCAAAAATCGCAGGATTTCGTATCCGTGCATGGGTCCCGCCATGAGGGCCCCGAGTAGAACAAATTCCGCTATCGGCTTGTCTTTCATACGGCATCTCCCACAATATCGTTTATCCTGAACCGAATTCAAAGAATACTCCATGAGGGAATATTCTATTCATACTTATTTCGTCAAGAAAAAAATCCATGCTCCCCAACGACCCTGCGTGATGAGAAGAGAAACAAGCATTTTGCTTGACAACGTACCGGTTCATTCAATACATGTACCGCACACTTGCAAATCAGGAGTACTGGAGTGTTGGAGTTAGGATTACGATTAAGGCGATAAGTAAGAAACCACATCCAATGGGCAGAGTGAGAACCAAGCCCGCTAACGGCCAATTGCTAACAGCTAAAAGCTGACCGCACAGATTCAAAAGAAACGGAAAACTGCATGTTCGATGAATACGCCCGGATCATCCCCGAATTTACTCTTTTTCAGGAAAGTCTCCTGTCCCCCCTGCCCACTTATTTAACCATCAACCGTCTCCGGACAAACCCTGAGTGTCTGGTCGAAACGATGAAAGAAAAGGGCATCTCTCTCATTCGCGCCTCTCGGAAATTCGACACGCTTTATCTGGCGCCCGACCTGTCCTTTCCGGGAAACCTGCTGGAATACTTTCTGGGATACATACACCCCCAGACCCTCACTTCCGCCCTGGCCTCTTATGCCCTTGCTCCGGAGAAAGGAACATGCCTCCTGGACATGTGCGCTTCTCCCGGGGGAAAGACCGCCCATTGCGCGCAGATCATGGACAACACAGGCCTCATCGTTTCCAACGACCTCTATGCCAGCCGGCATGTGTCCCTGGGACATACCCTTTCAAGACTGGGGGTTCTCAATGCCGTTTTGGCGGGTTACCAGGCTCAAGAGTTTCCGTTAAAGCAACGTTTTGATTATGTTCTGGCGGACGTTCCCTGCTCCGGAGAAGGAAGATTCCGACAAACCGGCGAAAATGTCCGGTACAGGAAAGGAAAAAGGAGTGAGGCACTGCCTGACCTGCAGAAAAAAATCATCCTCCGAGGATTCGAGTTGCTCAAAGAAAGCGGACGGATGTTGTATGCCACCTGCACCTACAATCCGGAAGAAAATGAGGCCGTAGTGGACCACCTGCTCAATGAAAGGAACGCGGATCTTCTACCCTTCGACCTAAGCGTGGATAATGACCCGGGAATCGCGGATTGGAAAGGGAAAAGCTATGATAAGCGACTCAGACTTGCCAAAAGATATTATCCCCACCGAGTCGATTCGGTGGGATTCTTCATGGCCCTCATTGGCCGAAAAAGATGATCGGACCCTTCTTTTTTCTTATCTTTACGAGAGGTTCGGCATTCCCGAAAAGGTGTTTCGGGAATATCTTCTTTTTGATCAAAAATCGGGATGGTATCTGTTGCATGCTTCCTCCCAGGTCCTTTTGGAAGATGTTTCGCGAATCAAGGTATCACGGGTGGGACTTAAATCCTTCCGCAAAGTGGGACATTTCGTCAAACCCACCACCCGATTTATTCAGTCATTCGGAAAATTTGCCACCAAAAGGGTTTGTCAGGTAAGCCCCGATGCCCTGTTGAGATTGATAGCCGGGGAGCAGATCCCTGTCGATCAAGACTACGAAAAGGGGTATGTCATCCTCGCGGTTAATCGGACTTGCATCCTGGGCCTGGGGTTCTTTATCCACGGAAAGATTCGATCTCAACTCCCGGGCAATCAACTCAGAACCACCATCATCACGAATTTCCATGCCATTAAAAAGGAGGTTTCATCATGCTGACCAAGAAACAACTCGATAAATACGCCAATGTTCTGTTATGGGGGCTGAAGACCGCAAGGACCGGGACATTCAAAAAGGGAGATATCGTCCTTGTTCAGTTCCAGATTCCCGCTCTCGAACTTGCCGAGGCCGTTTATGGAAAACTGCTGGATATGGGGGTGCACCCCGTCATCCGTTCCGGACTCACCCCCGCCATGGAGCACGATTTTTATCAGAGAGCAAACAACAAACAGCTTGTGTTCATCGGGTCGTGGCAGGAGGACCTGTACAGTAAGATCCATGGAAGAATCTTCCTGCACGCCCCGGCTTCACTGACACATCTGGCGGACATCGATTCGAAACGTATAGGAAAAAACGCGGTAGCCATGAAACCGCTGCGGGACATCATGCGAAAGAGGGAAGATCGGGGCGATCTGGGTTGGACGCTCTGCACTTTTCCCACAGAAGAACTGGCCCGTCAGGCCGGCCTTACCATGAAACAATATACCAATCAGATCATCAAGGCATGCTATCTGGACAAACCGGACCCCGTAGCCGTATGGAAAGGCGTTTTCAAGGACGCCATCGCCATCAAGACCTGGTTGAACGGCATGGATGTCGCTTATTACCGGGTGGAATCGGAAAACATCGATCTGAAGATCGTCCCGGGCGAAAAAAGAAAGTGGATCGGCATATCCGGTCACAATATTCCCAGTTTTGAACTCTTCATCTCCCCCGACTGGCGTGGAACCGAAGGAAAATATGTCGCCAACCAGCCTTCCTTCAGGAGCGGAAACTACGTAGAGGGCGTAACTCTTGTCTTCAAAAAGGGCGTCGCGGTGGAAGTGGAAGCCGAAAAAGGAGATGAATTCACAAAAAAGCAGCTCACCATGGACAAGGGGGCAAGGCAGGTGGGTGAATTTTCGCTGACGGACAAGCGCTTCTCCAAGATCAACCGATTCATGGCCAACACCCTTTTTGATGAAAATTTCGGGGGCCGCCATGGAAACTGTCACCTCGCCGTCGGCATGTCTTACACGGACACCTACGACGGCGACACCGCCGAACTTACGGAAGAAATGAAGACCCAACTCGGATTCAATGATTCAGCCCTGCACTGGGACCTGGTTAACACCGAGAAGAAAATGGTCACGGCGCATCTCGCCACGGGAGAAGAGGTTGTTATTTATGAAAACGGCATGTTTACGCTGTAGGCAATGAGCATTTAGCGATTAACCGTTAAAAACAAATGTATTCTAATTCAAGAATCCGGGTATGAATGGAGTCGTGAGGTCTTTTTCCTTGCCGCATCTTGGATAAAACACCCCGACTTCTGAAGGAGGTCCTTCATCGCAGGGTACATTGCACCGAATTCTT
>JBBSAR010000157.1:0-8225 GCA_038252125.1 Desulfatiglandales bacterium | reverse complement strand
GTGTAGCTCAACAGGTACTGGAGGGCTGTGTCATAATCTGTTGCCTTGTGAACGAGGCACATGTCCAGTTCCTCTTCCACGGTTTCAAGAACATCCGGTTCATCGTCCACCACCAATATTACTTTGTCTTTCAACGCGTGTTTTTTTCCCATGCCTGTTACTTTCCCCCTTTCTAAAAATTTCTTGAGACACTCTATAGCAGATATTCCAAATTTGTCAAAACAAATACGCAAAGCATCCTATTTGAACTTTCTCCGTCTCTTATAAGCTATGACATAAGAGAACATCTAACAACCCTATCCAGGTTGGATTTGTGAGGACGATAGCAGGCAAGGTTCATCGAAATTGACAGGTTTTTTGATGCTTGACCAAGAGTCGGATGTGTGTGATATTGCAAGATGAACCTGAAAGACCTCTGTTCGGGGCCACTGAATATTCGCAACGAATGCAAGAATGTCGGTATCCAAAGATTCCCTCTCCGCGGGAGAAATATTTATGACAGACCCGGCTGTTGACCAGCAAGGTGAAGAAAATACTATAGCCACTATCAAAAACAGGATGAATCCTTCCCAAAACGTGGATGTGAAATACCTCCGTCAAGAGAATGCCTTTGTGACTTCTTTCAGCAAGAAAAGGATTATATGAAGTTGTCTTTTGCTTTGTAATTCGAGCATATACCCCATGGAAGAGCATATCTTTTTTAATTCCGGCGGATTGAAGCTGGAAGGCCTGTTGGATGCACATGCTGGTAAAAAGGCGGTTGTCGTCACGCATCCCCCCCGCTTTATGGGGGCGCCATGCATAGCGACGTGGTGGAGGCTGTGCTGAGGGCCTATGCCGGAAACGGGTATACGACACTGCGATTTAATTTCAGAGGGGCGGGCGCCAGTGAAGGGGTTCATGAAAAGGGGATTGGAGAGCAGGAAGATGTCGGAGCGGCACTTGCTTTCCTTCGCGAGGGGGGGAAGTCGCTTCCCGATCTGGCAGGATACTCCTTCGGGGCCTGGGTGAATGCACAGGCCGCGTGTGGGAATGCGAAGATACAACGAATGATCATGGTTTCCCCGCCTGTGAATTTTATGGATTTCTCATTGGTAAAACACTGCCCGGGACTCAGAATGGTTATCACCGGTTCCCTTGATGATATTGCGCCTCCCGATCGGATTTCCGAAATCCTCCCCCGTTGGAACAGGAACGCCCAGTTGCGAATAATTGAGGGTGCCGATCATTTTTACTGGGGAAAAACAAACGAAATTGAGCGGATTATCGGTGCCCTGCTTGAGATTGAGGACGGATCGGGAAAGGGAGGAAAGTGAAAGTGGATACGATTTCATTTCTCAGAAATCCGATCCAGGAATACGCATGGGGCTCGAGGACGGCTATTCAGTCGCTCTTGAAGATGCCATTTCCCGGAACAACCCCTGCCGCGGAGATATGGATGGGCGCTCATCCAAAGGGTTCTTCCGATGTGTGGCTGAACTCGGAGTGGGTATCGCTGTTGGATGTGATTGAAAAAAATCCGGAGGCCATTCTTGGAAAAAAGGTTGCCGAACGGTTTCAAAACCAGCTGCCCTTTCTGTTTAAGGTGCTGGCTGCCGACCGCCCTCTATCGATCCAGGTTCATCCCGATCTGGCACAGGCACAAGAGGGATATGCAACGGAAAATCAGCGGAATATTCCTCTCACCGCCCCTGACAGAAATTACCGGGACCCAAACCACAAGCCGGAGGTCCTTTGCGCAGTCACCCCTTTTGAGGCACTTAAAGGCTTTCGCAAAATCGAAGACATAGTCGATCTGATGAACAGGGTCTGTATTCCGGAACTTGAGGAGCCGCTGTACCTCTTGAAGAGGAAAGCAAACCCGGAGGGGTTAAAGGAATTTTTCTGTGGGCTGTTCCAGATGAGCCTTGAGAAAAAAGCCAGGGTCATTCATCAAGCGGTCAGGCGTGCTCAAGACCATGTGAATCGGAACAGGGCATTTTACTGGATGGATGAACTGAACCGGGAATATCCGAACGATACAGGCGTTTTTTCACCTTTGATTTTCAATCTGGTGACCCTGCAGCCCGGTCAGGCGATCTATATCCCCGCGGGCGAACTCCATGCCTATCTGAAAGGCGTCGGCATGGAGTTGATGGCCAATTCCGACAATGTGCTCCGGGGCGGTCTTACGCCCAAATATGTAGATGTGCCCGAATTGCTCAAAATCGTCTGTTTTGATCCTTGTCAGTCCCTGCTGGTAGATCCGGAAGACAGAGGGGATGGTGAGCGCGCCTATCCTACACCCGCCGAGGAGTTCGAGCTATCTGAAATATCCGTGAGAGAAGAAAATTCATTTATGAGTGCGGTGGATCGAAATGTCGAGATCTTGATCTGTATGGAAGGAGAGGCCCGTATGGGAGATATGGAGGATGGCTTCTTTCTGAAGATAGCCTCGGGTGAATCCGTTATTGTCCCATCGTGCGCCGCGCCATACCGGATTCGAGGGAAAGCAAAATTCTTTAAGGCAACGGTAAAATAAGAGAAATTTATTCGACTGCGCCATGAGCCAATGAAAGCCGGGTCCTGAAGACCCGGCTTTTAACGGCCATCTACCCTTGAGCGGCGAAAGCAAACCCTCGTTCGATAGCCTTTTCATTCAATTCGAAAAATTTGTCTTTTCCTTTCATTGCAGCCCGCATGCCTTTGCAGGTTTCCTCAAAACTCAGCATCCCTGTTTTGGCGCATACCGCTCCGATCATGACCATATTGCCGCCCCTTGCATTACCGGCCTCCATGGCCAGTTCCAGGGTGGGAACCTGAATGACTTCAATATCGGTCCGGGAAGGAGTTTCCTTGAAAAGGGAAGAGTTCAGGAATACCGTCCCTCCCTTGCTGACCGTGGGTTCGAACTTCTCAAGGGATGGAAAGTTCATGGCCACGAGAACCTCAGGGTTGGAGGCCACCGGAGAGGCAATCTTTTTGTCAGACAGAGTTACGGTGCAGTTTGCCGTTCCTCCCCGCATTTCAGCGCCATAGGAAGGAAAGTAGGTTACATTCAGCCCTTTGTGCATGGCTCCATGGCTCAGAACATAGCCCATCAACAAAACACCCTGGCCGCCGAAACCTGCGAAAGTTGTTCGGGTAATCATTTTATATCCTCGTATCCGGTGCTATCTTTCATAACACCCAATGGAAAAGTCTTGACCATTTCTTCGTTCACCCACGTCCAGGCATCCTTGGGGGAAAGTTTCCAGTTCGTCGGGCAGGGAGACAGGAGTTCTACCAAGGCGAAGCCCAGGTCGTCCAACTGACACTGATAGGCCTTTTTGATAGCCTTTTTCGCCCGTCGGATCTGCTTGACCGTAGTCAGTGCACACCGTTCCACATAGACCACGCCGTTGCTCACCGCCAACATCTTGGAGATGTCCAGAGGGTTGCCGTGAAGCTTTTGATTACGACCTCCCGGGGCCGTTGTGGCACTCTGCCCAAGGGTGGTTGTAGGGGCCATCTGGCCACCGGTCATTCCATATATGGCATTGTTAATAAAAATGGTGGAAATCCTTTCGCCCCGATTTCCTGCATGGATGGTTTCCGCTGCTCCAATGGCTGCCAGGTCGCCATCGCCCTGGTAGGTAAGGACAAACTTATCCGGGTGCACCCTCTTGATGCCGGATGCCACTGCCAGTGCCCTTCCGTGGGGGGCTTCAACCATGTCGAAATTGAAGTAGTTGTAGGCCAGCACGGCACACCCCACGGGGGGGACGCCTATGGTCTTTTCTCTGAGGCCCATTTCGTCGATGCATTCGGCAACCAGACGGTGCGCGACGGAGTGCCCGCATCCGGGGCAGTAATGGGTCGGGTTATGTTTTAGCGATTCCGGCCAGCCGAAAATCTTTTCGTATTGGGTTTCCGTGCTCATACTTCAATCCTCCTTCCCACTTTTCCGTCGCCCTTTGCAACCGAACGTAAGAATTCGGCCACCTCGGCGGGGGTGGGAATTATTCCTCCCGGGACACCGTGAAAATAGATTTCCGATCTTTCGCCAACCGAGAGGATGACATCTTCCACCATCTGTCCCAGGCACAGTTCAAAGACGGCAATCTTCGGGACCTTCTTTGAAAGTTCCCGGAGAGCGGGCATGGGATAGGGCCACAAGGTGATCGGCCTGAACAATCCCACGTTGATCCCTTCCGCCTTGACTTCTTCGATGGCGCTCTCGGCAATACGGGCCGCCGTGCCGTAGGCAACGATCACGATCTCCGCGTCTTCCCCATACTTGACCTCCCACCGACGTTCCTCGGCGGTGATTCTGTCATATTTTTCCTGAAGATGCAGGTTATGCTTATAGAGTTCTCCATAGCCAAGGAGCATGGAGAAAAGGGCCCTTGGTTCACGCCCTTTGCATCCGTCAACGATCCAGTCTTTTTTGGGCAGTTTATCCAGATCGATAAAGTCGGGAAAGATCACCGGTTCCATGACCTGTCCCATCAAGCCGTCGCCCAGCAGCATCACGGGAGTTCGATATTTGTCGGCCAGATCAAAGGCAACAAAAGTCAGATCCGCCAGCTCCTGGCCTCCCGAAGGGGCTAAAACCGGAGTGCGGTAATCGCCGTGGGCGCCCCCTCTTGTTGCCTGGAAGTAGTCGGCCGCGGACGGGGAAATATTTCCGAGACCAGGCCCCCCCCTCATCATGTTGATAATAACAGCCGGCAGCTCCGTTCCGGCCATGTAGGATATCCCCTCCTGTTTAAGGGATATCCCGGGCGATGAGGAAGATGTCATGGCCCGGCCTCCGGCCGCGGAGGCGCCTAACACCATGTTTATGGAAGCCACTTCGCTTTCCCCCTGGATGAAGGCGCCACCCACATCCAGCATGCGGGCGGAGAGGTATTCAGGAAGTTCATTTTGCGGGGTTATGGGATAACCGAAATAGTAACGGCATCCAGCGCGCACCGCCGCTTCTCCCACTGTGTGGGAACCGTTCATCAGCATTTTTTCACTTGGCACGATACACCTCAATGGCTACTTCGGGGCATGCGGTTGCGCACTGGGCGCATGCGATGCATCCTTTTTCGCCTTCAGAAATATTTTCTTTAACTCGAGCGGGAGAGTAACCCTTCTTATTGAGCGACTGATCCACTTCGATGACTCCGTTGGGGCAAACTTCGATGCAGATGTGACACCCCTTGCACCATTCCCTGTCAATTACAATCTTCCCTTTTTTTGCAGTCTTAGCCATGTTTTTAACCTGATTCCGTTGAAGATAAAACCGATTGCGTGAACGGCATAAAAAATATTCGTTACTCACGAATTCTTATAAAAAGAAGAAATATATTTTCCAATGACTTTCCTGTCAAGTAATTTTTTGTTGGAACAGGATTGGAATTGATCCATGTTTTTTCTTGACAGATCCGAGGTCCTTTATGATAAGTACATCTGATAATTGCGTGGGCTGTGCCTATCTTCGAAGCCCGTTTGACCAAAATCCTTGTAATCTAAAAAAATTTGGTATTTACAATGCAACTTACTCAGCATCAAATCGATTATTGTATGGAGTGTGGGGTTTGTACGGGGAGCTGCCCTGTCAGCCGTGTTCTTCCTTCCTTTTCTCCCAGGCAGGTCATCAAACATAATCTGAACGAACCGGTGGATGATCCGGTTTTGAGTCAGGGCATATGGGCCTGTTTGAGTTGTGGCCGCTGCAGCGAAAGATGCCCCGTGGAGATCGATGTCCCCGGATTTATTCTGTCCTTGAGGCAGAAAGCTCGGGAAGCAGGTAATTTCCCCGCGGAAAGCCATCATGGTATTTTGCAGTCCATCGTGGATATGCAGACGGGAGATATTCAGCAGAAACGTACGGACTGGGCGAAAGATACGGGCAGCTTTACGGACAAGGGGGATTATTTCTATTTTGTTGGCTGTCTCCCCTATCATGAAGTGGTCTTCAGCTACCTGAATATCTCACCCCTTCAAAACGCGAAAGCGGTCCTTCGTATGCTGAACAAAATGGGAATCACGCCCGTGATCAGCAATGATGAGAGATGCTGCGGTCATGATGCCCTCTGGACCGGAAACGAAGCCACATTTCGGAAACTGGCGGAGCGCAACCTGGAGGTGATTGCCGCTTCCGGGGCAAAAACGGTGCTTTTCAGCTGCCCGGAAGGCTACACCACTTTCAAAAAGCATTATCCCAAAGTCTGTGGTGAGCTTCCTTTCGAGGTCCTGCATATGACGGAATTCCTGGCGCGGGAACTTCCAGGTTCAGGTCTTTCTTTTAAACCGTCCACCAATGGCGCTCTTACCTACCAAGATCCGTGCCGGCTGGGCAGAGGAGCGGGAATATATGAACCGCCTCGAGAACTGCTGAAGATGGTTCCCGGGACCAGGCTCACGGAAATGGGGCGCAACAGGGAAAACGCCCTCTGCTGTGGCACCAGCGCCTGGATGGAATGCTCCAGTTGTTCCAAAGAGATGCGCGTCGAAAGGTTGCAAGAAGCGGTTCAAACCGGAGCAAAGACACTCATTACCGCCTGTCCCAAGTGCCAGATCCATTTCACCTGTGCACGGGGAACAGCGGAGATAGACCTGGAAATCAAAGATCTTTACGCCTATCTTTCAGAAAATCTGGAAGAGGCCTGATTTCAAATTCCCCAGTAAAAAAACCGGGTCATCGCGGATTAACGTGAAAACCGCCCCCCAAATCGGCAATTGAGCTGGGGCCGAAGGTTATCTAATAAATCATGATCGAACGTGGAAGTGGCCGTCATTCCTGCGAAAGCAGGAATCCAGATGCCTCGGAAAACCTGGATCCCGGGTCAAGCCCGGAATGACGTTAAGCCAATTTTACCCAAAAATCATGTTAATCCGCGATGAGCCAAAAAACCTTTCGCAGGGTCCGCCGGCGAAAGGTTTTTTTTGTGTGGCCGAAGTGTGATGAATTCTGTTGTCGAATGAGATCCTGTTCCCGGAATCGAGTTACTTGGAGGTTTTCAAAAACTTTTTCGCCAGTCTGCTCCAGGCATCCGCCCCCAGTTCTTCAAAAATATCCTCAACCGTATCCCCGCCGTCCGCGGCCAGTCTCATATTTTCATCGGCCTCGGCAAACAGTTTTTCTTTTTCGTCGGCCATATACTGAGTGGCCTCTTCACCAAACAGGAGCCCCTTGAGGTTTTTGCGGAGATGGGTGGGTTCCACGATAAACAACCATCCGTCCATGTATGGGGAGTCATTGATCAATTCCGGATGGTCCACCAGCCTCTGGTTTATATGGGTTACGATTCCATCCACCGGAGACAGGGCGTCGACCGATGCGCCATTTCGTTTCAGTCGGAACCCGGCTTGGTCTTTTGTGAGTTCATGTCCGATATCCGGGGTTTCCACGGAAGAAAGTTTTCCCAATAGTTTCTGTGCAAAGTCATCCAAACCGATCCGCACACGGCCGCCGTATTCGGGTCTTGCCCACACGTGTCCTTCGTTATAGTAGAAACCTTCCGCCATTTCGAAGCCGGCCACGTTCGTCCGGTTCGGAACCGGGTTGCTTTCGGTTTTGAGCCTGCTCTGCATCATCCGGTCAAAAGAGCAGGTGCCGCATTCATAGGCGTTAGGGCATATCTTCCTGCCTACTTCGCCGGTAAGCATGTAGCGGCACTTCCTTCTTGAAGCGGGCATAAGCATCATTTTGTCTACCCATGTTCGGCTGATGTTATCGGCTGCCGCGCTTACCTGGCTCGAGGCCGCCACCTCTTTCTGCCTGGCTACTTTCAACTGCATCCCATGGTCATAGACGCAGGTGGGACAATCGTAATTGTTGTCGCAGAGTTTGTAGGAAACAACCCCGGCTTCCATCCATACGCATTTCTTCTTTCCGGGGGGCACAATTTTCATCGATTCATTCTTCATTTTTTCGGCCATTTCGTTCTCCTCCTAAAATAACGTTATCTCCGATAGAAAAATCTATGTAATTTCGACTCAAGTGTTGATGTTGTCTGTTTTTAAAGCAAGGTATGTGCCATAATAAGGAATAAGACTGGTTTTATTGTATAATCTATTGAAATATAAGTAATTAATTTGCATGGTACGGGTTGAAATAACCGCATTATCTGAAAAGGAGATCTGTCGAATTTATCGGCAATCTCTTGGAAGAACGGCGTGCGCCATGTAATAAAATATTGAAATTAAATGTATTTATTGTATGGTGTCGAGGAAATAGCCGGGGTGCCGAAAATTTCAGCACTCCTCGGAGG
>JBBSAR010000156.1:0-8302 GCA_038252125.1 Desulfatiglandales bacterium | reverse complement strand
TATTTGCCCGATGACATTCTCACCAAAGTTGATAGGGCGAGTATGGCCGTGAGCCTCGAGGCACGCGTGCCCCTGTTGGATCATCGTCTGGTGGAGTTCGCCTGGCGGGTCCCGACTGCGTTGAAATACCGAAATGGTGAAGGGAAGTGGCTGCTGCGGCAAGTGCTTTACCGTTACGTTCCCAAAGATCTCGTGGATCGGCCAAAGATGGGCTTTGGCGTGCCTATTGAACTTTGGTTGCGTGGTCCCCTTCGCGAGTGGGCGGAGAATCTCTTGCGCGAAAAGCGTATGCGGGAAGAAGGTTTTTTCGATGCGGTGACGATTCGGCGTATGTGGCGGGAACATCTGAGTGGCGAACGGCGCTGGCATTATTATCTCTGGGATGTATTGATGTTTCAGGCCTGGTTGGCCGAACAATAAGCTATTATCTGTTTGCACTATCCTGGCTTGACAATGGCCGGCGCCTGAATAAAAATAGAAAAATGAGTTCATTAGAGCGCTTTCAATTATAGGAGGACGAAGAATGGCTGATGCGGAAAAACTTCTGGATGCAAGGGATGTGCGGGATATGCCGCCCGAGACAAGCGCTGCCGCAGGCAAAAATCTAAAAGGCACGGAAAATCTCGACTGGGGAATGAAGAACCGGCTGTCCAGGCTTATGGGACCGGATGGGCACTGCCAGTTTCTTCCCATCGACCATGGATACTTTCAGGGGCCGACAAGATGCCTTGAAAGACCGGCGGAGACCATCAGGGACCTTGTCCGGTACGCCGATGGTCTGTTTGTGACCAGAGGCGTTCTGCGGGCATCCATCGACCCCCATCTGAAAACCCCCATTATTTTGAGGGTCTCCGGAGCTACGAGCGTGGTGGGGCAGGACCTGGCCAATGAGGTTCTCACCACGTCTATCGAGGAGATAATCCGGCTGAATGTTTCGGCGGTGGGGCTCTCCATCTTCGTCGGGACCGATTATGAAAAACAGACCCTCGAAAATCTGGCCATGCTGGTGAACGAATGCGAGGATTACGGAATTCCCGTTATGGCGGTAACCGCCGTCGGCAAGGAACTGGAAAAACGGACGGCCCGCTATCTGGCCCTTTCCTGTCGTATCGCCGCCGAATTGGGGGCGAAAATTGTCAAGACCTATTATGCGGCCGAAGATTTTGACAAGATCACCAACGGATGCCCCGTGCCGGTCGTCATCGCGGGAGGACCCAGATGCGAGACCGAGCTGGAAGTTTTTGAGTTTGTATTCGACGGCATGAAAAAGGGGGCCATCGGCGTTAATCTGGGACGAAATATCTGGCAAAATCCCCACCCCGTTGCCATCATGCGAGCGCTGAACGCGGTGATCCATGACAACGCCACCCCGAAGCAGGCCCTGGATCTCTTTTTAACGGTGAAAAATTCATGCGCGTCTTGATGTATTACAGCAACCGGGATGTTCGCCTGGTGGATTTGCCCGTGCCCGAGATCGGACCCGGCGAACTGCTCATGAAAGTGGCGGCCAGCGGCATCTGCGGCAGCGATGTGATGGAGTGGTATCGCAGAGACAAGGTCCCCCTGGTTTTAGGGCATGAAGTTGCCGGAGAGGTTGTGGAAGTGGGGGAAGAGGTCGAAAAATTCAGCCCCGGCGATCACGTCGCCGCAACGCACCATGTGCCCTGCAATACCTGCCACTACTGTCTTACCGGGCATCACACGGTCTGCGAAACCCTCTTAAAAGGGACCCACTTCGATCCGGGCGGGTTTGCGGAGTATATACGGGTTCCCGCCATCAATGTGGATCGGGGGGTTTTTCTCGTTCCCGAGGGGGTTTCCTATGAGGAGGCGTCGTTTATGGAGCCGCTGGCCTGTGTTTTGCGGGGACAGAAAAACGCCCGTCTTCGGCCCGGCCAAACCGTTCTTGTTTTGGGAAGCGGCATATCGGGGCTGCTCCACGTGGGTCTGGCCAAGGCCCTTGGGGCGGGGCTGGTCATTGCGGCGGACACCATCCCGTACAGGCTTGAAAAGGCCCGGAAAATGGGGGCGCACGTGGTTCTGAATGCCCGTGAGGATCTTGCCTCCGCGGTACGGGATGCCAATGAGGGACGTCTGGCGGACCTTGTGATCCTTTGCTTTGACGGATTCACTCCCCTTGCATTCAAAACGGTGGAAAAGGGAGGGACCATTCTCTTTTTTGCGGGCGCAGGCGAAGGGGATATGATTCCAGCGCCGATCAATGATATCTTCTGGCGAACGGAAATCACCCTTACCAGCACCTACGCGGGCGCCCCTGCCGATTGCAGGGAGGCCCTTCGTTTGATTAAGGCGGGTGCTGTTCCCGTTAAGGAGACTATCACCGGAAGGCTGGCGCTGGAAGAGGCCTCTCTCGGTTTTCAAATGGTCTGTTCCCCCACCGAGCACGAGTGCATCAAGGTCATCCTTGAACCCCAGAGGTAAACCCGGGTTTGGATTCGGCGAGAGGGTCCCTAAAAAAAAGGACCTGATGCCATTTTGGCTTCAGGTCCTTGGATCTGCTGGTAGGCACGAAGGGATTTGAACCCTTGACCCCTACCGTGTCAGGGTAGTGCTCTCCCCCTGAGCTACGTGCCTATGTAGTGCCTGTTTCATACCAATATGGGAAGTGGATGTCAAGGCCATTTCTCATCCCGGGCGTTTTCTTCTCCCATCAGCAGAAACCAGGAACGGATGTAATGGAGTCCCGATACGATGGTCATAATTCCGGTAAGCCAGTACATGGGAAGCATATATTCGGAAAACAGATGAAAGTGATTTCTTACAAGCACCAGGAAAACGGTCCCAAGTTGAAGGCAAGTGGTTATTTTGCTTATAATGGAAGGCCGTATGTTGAGATGTCCCCGAGACAAAAACAGGATTAAAACGCCCAACATAATGAGCACATCTCTGGTAATAACAATGACGGCAAGCCAGGAAGGAATATAACTCCGGACGGCAAGCACGACAAAAGCGGCTATCAGAAGGATTTTGTCCGCCAACGGGTCCAGAAATGCCCCTAAGCGGCTTTTCTGGTTGAATACCCTGGCAATGAGGCCATCCGCTCCATCGCTCACCCCCGCTATGACAAATACGGACAGTGCGGCCAGGAACCGATCTTCTAAGAGATAGATAATAAAAATCGGCGCCAGGATAATTCTGATGGTGGTAATCAGGTTGGGGACGGTCATGGTTTCCTTCATTCCAGGTTCAGGATCGTTGTTCCTTCTTCGGACCGGCTCAAATGAAGGGGAAAGGGGAGTTTTGCGTGATTCAATACCTCGCCCAGTAATTTTTCTTTGCCACCCGTATACTGAATGGAGGCGGTAATGGAGTTCCCTTGAATTCTGCTCGGCATTACAGCGGTTACTCCGGGTAGGGCATTGAGGAGAAAATCCTTGAACATCATGAATTGCTTGTACGTACGCAGTCCGGCCAATCGAATCTCGAATTGTTCGATCCCCGCCTTTTTCACTTCCATACCCTGGACAATACAGGCATGGAATTGGGTGGACAGGGGAATGGCCACCTTCTGCAGGGCCTCAAAAATTTTCTCCGTATTGCCAAGATCCAAATCGGTTTTCCGAACTTGGGTTTCCCTGCAGATTTGAATTCCTTTTGCCACATCCGCGGCCTTCAGGTCCACGGAAATATTCCCGTCTTCAGAAATTGTGCTGACGCCGAAGATGACAACATCCGCTGAAAGAAGCTTTCCCCATGTAAGGGCATCCTCCAGGGATGGTCTGGAATCGGGGTTCTGAGAAAAGGAGGCTGTTTCCGGAGGACTCGCCGCGCGATTAATGGGTTCGAATCCCTTTTCCTGGAAGGCCCTGTTTAAGGCCAATTCCGTAGGACTCATGACGGTAAAGGCATCCACGTCACTCCACCAGTACGACTTCGATTCTCCAACCGTTTCCTGAACCATGAAGAGCAGTTTTATCGTCGAAGTTTTCCCGGCTTTGATGCCTTTTTCTATCATTTTGCCGGCGACCATTTCCTGGTTCACCTTAATTTTCAAAAGGACCCTGTATTCCTTGTCGGTATGGTTTTCCGCAAGGATATTGAAATTTTCAATTTCTTCTCTGGCATTGGGAATGATCTCCTCAACAATCCCGTCAAAATTCTGAATCATCTCCTGGCTTCCCAAGAGATTGGAAAGATAGATTTCAACCCCTTTGGTGAGCGCCGCGGAAATCGCCTGGTTTTTTGCCCGGGCCAGATTTCCGCCTGCGATAGTCCCGGCGCCTATGGCCAAAAGTTCCCTTCCCTCACAAGGTTGTTCCGATTGCGCCGTTAAAATGACCGGCAAAAGAAGAACCAGAGAAAAAGCAAGCAGGGATGCCCCTGTTTTGAGGATAGTATCAAACATTTTGTTCATCATGACTCTCGTGTTAAAACCGGTTATTCTTTTCCCGTTCTCTGCGCCTCGGCGTCGCGGGAGACATAACAGCAAACGACAGAATTCTTGCTGATTTTAATGATCCTTTCAAATAGGCAATCCAGGAAAAAAGGTCAAGGGGTTTTCCTGGTGAATACCCGGATCAGTTCCGCTGCGTACCGGACCTCTTCCGGATGAATCCATTTTACTTCCGGATCGGCCCTGAACCAGGTTATCTGTCTCTTGGCATACCTTCGCGTATCCTGCTTCAAGTTCTCCAGCGCCACCTGATAGGACCATATTCCCTGCAGGTATTTTACGGCATGCCTGTATCCGATGGCGCCCATTGTCTTAAGTCCGGGAGAATAGCCCATTTTCAGCAGCTTTTCGGTTTCTTCAATCAGGCCGTTTTTAAACATCATTTCGGCCCTCTCATTGATCCGGTCGTACAGTTGGTCCCTGTCCCATTTCAGGCAGAATTTGAGGGCGTTCATCGTTTGCTGCCCGAATTGGTGTTCATCTCTGATTTCTGATGCTCTGCATTTTGTCAGTTGGAACAGTTCGAGGGCCCTGATGATCCGGAACTGATCGTTTGGATGAATCCTTTCAGCGCTGACCGGATCGAGCGCTTTCAACCTGGCGAAAAGGCTTTCTCCACCATGTTCCTCCCATTCCCGTTTCAGCTCTTCTTTCAAGGCAGGGTCCGAAAGCGGCGCCGGGATAATCCCCCCAAGCAAGGTCTTTATGTAGAGTCCGGTCCCGCCCACGATAAAACAGATATGCTTTCTGCTGCCAATGTCTTCGATTACGGGAAGCGCCAGATTGCGGTAGATGGCCGCGTTGAATTCTTCGTCGGGATTGACCACGTCGAGAAGATGGTGCGGGATCCCTTTTTTTTCTTCTTCCACGGGTTTTGCCGTACCAATATCCATTCCCCGATAAACCTGCATGGAGTCGGCATTGACAATCTCACCGGAAAAGGCCGCGGCCAATTCCATGGAAAACGCCGTTTTTCCGCTGGCAGTAGGTCCTGCAATGACTACCACGGCTTGCTCGGACACTACACCACCCGTTTGAACATCTTCTCAATTTCGTAATAGGAAAATTCTTTGACGATGGGCCTTCCATGCGGGCAGTTGCTGGGCAAATCCATCTCTTTGAGCTGGTCAATCAGCAGAGACATTTCTTCCATGCTCATTTTCTGGCCTGCGCGGATGGCGCCATGACAGGCCATGACAGTGACGGCATCGTCCATAAATGTCGCAAAATCCACCTCACTGTCATCTATCCGTGAAAGGAGTTCCGATACCATGGATGCCCAGTCAACGTCCTTCAAGAGGGCCGGAACAGCCCGCAGGAGAAAAGTATTTCCTCCAAAGTGATCCACCTCGAGACCAAAGGCCATCAGTTCTTTCCTCTTTTCCAATGCCACGGTTTTCTCTTTGAATGAAAGTTCCATCTCAAATGGAATAAGCAGAGCCTGAATCTCCATGGAGGATGTCTCAAAGGCCCTTTTCAGATTTTCATACACCACTCTTTCGTGGGCGGCATGCTGATCCAGCAGAAGGAGCCCCTCATCGGTCTGGCAGAGGATATATGTGCCCCCCAGTTGGCCGATGATCTGGAGTTCCCTTTCCGGAAGGAATTCTTTCACAGGGGTTTTGCTTTCCGGCAGGGGGGCGGACTTCTCCTCTTTATAGACCCATTCGCCGTCCGCCACGGCGGCAAACGGCGTCTGCACCCGGTAAACGGGTTCAAGACCGGGTGCACGCATTTGAGAAGTCGTGGAGAATCGGGGTTCGGGAGAGAGCATCTTTCCGATACCGCTTGAAACAGCCTGGAAGATCTCCCGGGGGTTTCTGAAACGAACTTCCTGTTTGGTTGGATGAACGTTCACATCCACGAGGGATGGATCGATTTCAATGAAAATGACGGCCTGAGGAAATCGGCCTTTCATCAGGCGCTGCCCGTATCCTTCCATCACCGCCTTTGCAATGGAACGATCCCGTATATTTCGACCGTTGACATAACAGAAAAGCCTGTCACTTCGATTCCGCGAAAATTCAGACGGAGCCGCAAAGAGTCTGATGGTAAAGCGGTCTCTTTTTTCAACCCCCTCCAAGATCATCCGGCTTGTTTCCCTACCCATGATCGCAGAAAGCCTGAGGCGGGGATCATCGGAGGGCGGCAGGTTCAAAACGGTTTTGGACCCTTCTTCCAGCCTGAAATGAATGTGGGGAAAAGGCAAGGATACCCGCAGGAGAAGATCCGTGATTTGATTTTTCTCGGTCTGTTGAGAACGAAGGAATTTCTTTCTTCCCGGTACATTGAAAAAGAGATCCTGAACTACCGTGATGGTTCCGGACGGCGCACCGGCTTCTTCGATGGAAAGCAGCTTGCCGCCTGAAATTTTGAGTCTGTTGCCTGTCAGGTGTTCTTTCGGGACCGAGGTGATATTCATGCGGGAGATGGAAGCCATGCTGGGAATCGCTTCCCCTCTGAACCCCAGAGATTTTACCTGCAGGAGATCCGAAGCCTCTCTCACCTTGCTGGTAGCATGCCTTTCCACGCACAGGAGAAGGTCATCCCTGGACATTCCTTCGCCGTTATCGACTACTTTGATCAGCTTTTTCCCGCCACCTTCAATTTGAATCGTAATGCGATCCGCTCCGGCATCAATGCTGTTGTCGATCAGCTCTCGAACTACTGAGGCGGGCCGGTCGATAATTTCACCAGCCGCTATCTGAATGGCTACTTTCTCAGGGAGAATTCTGATTTTATTCATAGGGAAGGTTCATAGGGAAAGAAGTTCTTCGTCAACTTCAAAATGCCTGATATCACGGGATTTCCGAAAAGACGTTGGAAAAGACCTCTTTCCTTTTGCAAGGAGGAGATTCTGCCGTCCCATGGGATCATAATCCAGGCTTGGAGTAGTTTCGGGGCTTTTCAGGAAATCCTTGGAAAGGCTGCAGGATAGATCGACCATCAAGGCAAGATACTGGTGGAAATGTCTCCACCGATTGACTCTCGGTTCAAAGAACAAGTCCCGTTTGGAATAAAGATAATCGGAGAATTTGACCGTGTTTGCAAAAAACTGTTTTCCCGTTTTCAGACTCCTTTGTCTCTTCCCCGCCACGAGTTTCAACAGGTCGTCGCAGATCTGGTGATCCATGCACAGAACACCGTTGGCAATCTTTGTATAGCCTGCGCCTATCAGATAGTCAGACCGGATTTCCCAGAACAGGTGGCCCATTTTCCCTTTGCCGGGATGCAGGCTGAGCAAGTTCGGAATAAAGAAGTTGTGTGCTATAATATCCGCTGCCAGATGCGAAAGAAAACCGAGGGCATAAGAGGCCTCGCGCTCATCCTTCACCCCGGACAAGAGACGAAACCCCCCTTCCCAGGTATGGGGATTTTCCACTATCCTCTTTTTTCTCCCTTTTCCTATGAAAAAATCGGCCGAGAGGGAGCCATACATATACTCTATTGGAAAAGCGGAAATGATTCCACCGATGGAAGAGAGAAGATATTTTGCGGAATCGAGAGCATTCAGGGCGATCGCTGTGTGAACACCGGGACCCCAGGCAAGTGCCTGGTCAATGCCCAAAAAAATCATCGCGGAAAAGACGGCTACAAAAAAAAATCCTTTCATCAGCATTGTCTCTTTTTCCTTTTGCTTCCGAAGTGATTAAATCACCTCTATGGTATAGATCGCAAGTAGACATCCATCATGGCTTGACGTCGGTTCTTTATCCATCGGTAGATGAATGGTTCGTGCCTTACAATAATACTGATGATATCATATTTCCACCCCGAGTATCAATAAATGAAATGGGAGATGAAATGGAAGTTTGAAGAAAACCCTATCGGGACTGCTCAATCCCTCACTTGATTTTTTGATAATTTCTGATATAGTTTCAACCTGTT
>JBBSAR010000155.1:0-8345 GCA_038252125.1 Desulfatiglandales bacterium | reverse complement strand
TAATGACGGTTCCCAGGGGCGGCGTAAGTTCTCCACTTTCAATCTCTTCCAGCAGGGAAACCTCAAGATCTGTTCGCTGGGCCACGTCGGTTAGGCTCAGATTACGATCCTTTCTAACCGCCTTAAGACGCTCCCCCACGTTTACCTGCGTATCTTCCCGCGGGGATTCGGAGCTGATGCTGTCCAGGAACTCTTTTTCCTCGACTCTGCCTCCAAACTGGCCGCTGATATCGGTCAAGAAATCCTGATAGGCGTCATGTTTCCCTTCCTGCGGCTGATCTTTTCTCATTTCGTATCCTCTATTGCGGGCTGAAGTCCGCAATTGGCTTTTAGCCGTTAGTTTGGCGATGACATCGCTTCATGCTGAAGTAGAAAGTACCCATGTGATGATCCCTTGCCATTTCAGGTTTCCAGGAGAAATATGACTTCCATCCTGACACGATATTCGATCATTTTATCTCCTTCAACGGCCACTCTCTGCTCAAGCACCCGCAATCCGGTGATATTCCTTAACGTTCGGTTGGCTCTCTCGAAACCCACTTTAATTGCGTCATCAAAGCTCGTTTTGGATGCCCCGATGATCTCCGTGACTCTCGCTACACGATCCATACGACGTCCTCCTTGGCAAGATATTTCTCTGCATGAACGCATAATAAGTCCGTACTCGTTCTTGACAGCTTCCCAGTGGTCCTCTATGATGCAACCCTCGATTTTTATAAAAATAGAGGAAAACAGCGCAAAAATCAATCGGTTTTTGAAAATTACCAGATGCCCTCGAAAAAAATCGAACTTTTTGATCTTTTTCGGGGACACGAAAGTCGTTTTAGAGAAAGGGCTGCATTATGAGTGAAAAACAGTATATCGTTGATGAGCTTACCCTGAATGAATCGTGGAGAATGTTTCAAATTATGGCTGAATTTGTAAAGGGGTTTGAAGTCATGCCGGAAGCATTTCCCGCCGTAAGTGTGTTTGGCTCAGCCAGGACCAAACCCAGCAGCGCTATCTACAAGGGTACGGTAAAGCTGGCCAGAATGCTGGTTGAAAATGGTTTCAACGTCATTTCCGGTGGGGGTCCCGGGGTCATGGAAGCGGCAAATTTGGGGGCTTCCGAGGCCAATGGCAAATCCGTGGGACTGCACATCCATCTGCCCAATGAACAGGCGCCCAATGAATATGCCAATATTCAGCTGGATTTTAAGTATTTTTTCATCAGAAAGGTCATGTTTGTAAAATATTCCGTAGCGTATGTGATTATGCCCGGAGGATTCGGGACCATGGATGAACTGTTCGAGGCCTTGACGCTGATTCAAACCAAGAGAATACGCTATTTTCCGGTTATCCTCGTGGATTCCAAATTCTGGAAAGGATTGCTGGATTGGGCAAAAGAAACCATGATAGAGGAAGGAACCATTTCAAAATCGGATTTTGATATTTTTAACATTGTGGATACGCCTGAGGAGGCGATCAGAATCATCAAGCGACGCGTGGTCCTTTAAACGGTAAAGGGAAAATCGTGGCTCTTTCCGAACCGGCTGAAGCAATAGCAAAAAGCATCGAGCTGTGGACCTGCAACCCTGGAGTTGCGCTGTCTTCCATCCAGATCAGTCTCTTGAACCTTTACATCGACGAACTGGTTAAATGGAACCGCAAGATAAATCTTACCGGACTTCGCTCAAAGAAAAGAATCATCCATGAGCTTCTGCTGGATTCCTTGCTGCCCATTCCGTATCTTCCCGTTCAGGGGAGGTTCCTTGATGTGGGTTCGGGAGCGGGCTTTCCTTCCATTCCCCTCAGAATAAGTTCTTCCGGTCCTGTCTTTCATCTCGTGGAGCCGATCTTGAAAAAAACAAATTTTCTGAAACAGGTGATTCGTTTAACCGGGCTGAAAGATATCGAGGTGTTCAGAGGGCGCGTTGAGGACCTGGACGAGGATCTTTCAAGAGGAGGCTATGATGCTGTTCTTTCGAGGGGACTAACCCTTGGTCCGGAGATTCTTGCCTGCTGTGCGGGGCATCTTTCAAGGGAAGGGTTGCTCTTCATGTTTCAGGGAAGCAGTGATCGGTCGATCCGGAAAAAATTGACTGGACAGGCTGAAAAACAGGGTTTTTTTCTGAAGGAATCGATCCGCTATACGGTTCCCGGCGTGCCATTCCAGCGACAATTGATTATATTCGGAAAAGGGGCTGATCTGCCTGCTTAGAGGATAAAATGCAGTGAAAAAGAAGCTGATTTTATTGGTTTTTATCGGGCTCCTTGTGGGGGTGGGGGGCCTGGTCTACTGGGGGCAGTACAGGGAGAAGGCCGAGGAATTGTACTATTCCGGAACGATCGAGGCGACACAGGCCAACCTGTCGTTTCAGGTGAGCGGCAGAGTGAAAGAGGTGCCGGTGGACGAAGGCTATGCGGTCCGAAAAGGACAGGTTCTGGCGATTCTTGATCGGGAAGAATTCCTTGCGCGATGCGAACAGGCCGGGGCCAACGCGACCCAGGTGGAACAAAGTCTGCACCAGTTGGAAACGGTTCTGGATCTGAACCGGAATATCCTGCCGGCCGAGGTGGAGCGGGCCGACGCGGGCGTAAAAGCCCTTGAGGCGCAGCTTTCCGAAGCCCGTGCCGGATACCGGCATCAGGATGTGGAAAGGGCGCGCCTGGCCGTGGAAGAGACCAAGGCGGCGGTTATCGAGGCCAGCAAGGATAAGGGCCGTTATGATGATCTTTTCAACCGAAAGGTTGTTTCAGAGAAAAACAAAGATACCGCCGACCTCAAATACGAGCGAGCCGCCGGCGAGCACAATCGCGCCAAGGAAACCTATCATATGATGCAGGAAGGGTTTCGGAAAGAAGACATAGACCTGGCCGAGTCTCGACTGGCGGAAGGCCGGGCCATACTTAAACTGGCCCGGATTAATCTGAAAAAAATCGCAACCACCGAAAAAGAAGTGGAAGCGGCCAGGGCCAGACTGGATGCGGCAAAGGCTTCCCTTAATCTTACTCAGATACAACTCTCTTATACCGAGCTCAAGGCGCCGTTTGGCGGGATCATTATCAGTCGAAACGTCGAGCCTGGTGAAGTGGTGTCTCCGGGACAGGAAGTCATTTCCATGGCCGATCTTTCAGAAGTGGATCTGAAGGTCTTTGTGGGCGAAACGGATATCGGCAGGATCAAACCCGGAGGTCGGGTGGATGTGAAGATCGACACCTTTCCCGACAAGATCTATGAAGGGCGGGTTTCGTTCATATCTCCTGAAGGGGAATTTACCCCCAAGATTATTCAAACCCACAAAGAACGGGTCAAGCTGGTTTACCTGGTCAAAATTACCATTCCGAATCCGGCCATGGAACTCAAGTCGGGAATGCCTGCCGATGCCTGGTTCCGGTGATTCCCGGTGCCTGACAACTGAACGAAGGCTGCTTAATTGTGAATAAGGCTCTGTTACAAATCCCTGATACGCCCCCTGTCGTTGAGGGACGTCAGGTTTCAAAATGTTACGGGAAAACCACGGCCCTTTCCGAGACATCTTTCAAAGTGGAGGAAGGACATATCATGGGGCTCGTGGGGTCGGACGGCGCCGGCAAAACCACCCTTTTGCGCATGATGGCAACCATGATGCCTCCCACCACAGGCGCCATTCATGTGGCGGGGCTGGATGTGGTGAAAGATAAGACGCAGGTGAAGAAGGTCATCGGATACATGCCCCAACGCTTCGGACTGTATCAGGATCTTACCGTGTTGGAAAACCTCGATTTTTTCATGGATGTCTTCGGCATCGTCGGTTCTGAACGATCCAGAAGGCGTGAGCGGTATTTAGGCTTTTCCAACCTCCTTCCTTTTTTGGATCGAAAGGCGGGAGACCTTTCCGGCGGCATGAAACAGAAGCTGGGGCTCGCCTGCGTTCTGGTGCACCAACCCCGCGTGCTCATTTTGGATGAGCCGACCAACGGCGTGGATCCCGTATCCCGAAAAGAATTCTGGGACATCATAGCTGAAATGAAAGGAGAAGGCATGACCATCCTTGTTTCCACCGCCTATCTCGATGAAGGGGAAAAGTGCGATCGGCTGATTCTCATGCACAATTCCCATGTCCTGGCCGAGGCGTCTCCTGCCGAGCTGAAGGAAGGGTTTCCCGATCTGGAGGAGGCCATGGTTCAGCGGATATTGGCAGTGGACCGGTCGCTGTCGGAGGAAGCCTTCCGTGCCTGAAGCGGTAGAGGTGATTGATCTTGAAAAACGCTTCGGACGCTTCGTGGCGGTGGACCACATCTCTTTTTCGGTAGAGGCGGGGGAGATATTCGGCTTTCTGGGTCCCAACGGGGCCGGAAAATCGACCACCATCCGGATGCTCTGCGGCATTATCACCCCAACCAGTGGATCCGGACACGTAGCAGGGTTGGATATCTTTAAAGACTCGGAAAAGATCAAACAGACCATCGGATACATGTCCCAGAAATTTTCCCTGTATTCGGACATGACTCCTTTTGAAAATATCCGCTTCTATCTCGGCATCTACGCGGTGCCTTCGAAGTTATGGAGGGAACGAACGCAATGGGTTTTGGACATGACGCGGCTGCGCGCGGTAAAGGACCGTCTTACCCGTGATCTGCCACCGGGCCGCCGACAAAGCCTGGCCCTGGGGTGCGCGCTGCTGCACCGCCCGAAAATCCTCTTCCTGGATGAACCCACATCCGGCGTGGACCCTATCACCCGACGACATTTCTGGAATTTCATAAGGCTGCTCACCGGAGAGGGCGTCACCGTGTTTGTGACCACCCACTATATGGATGAGGCCCGGCACTGCAATCGGGTGGTCATTATCAATGAAGGGAGAATCGTGGCGGGCGGCACGCCGCGGGCCATTATCCATGATCTGTTTCCCGACAGGCCGGAGGCGGATTTGAACGACGCCTTCGTGAAGCTGGTGGGCCGGGGTTCGCCATGAACGTTCGGAATGTGCGGGCCATCGCCCGAAAGGAATACTATCACCTGATCCGGGATTTTCGAAGTCTCTATCTGGCTTTTGTGATTCCATTGCTCCTGATTTTGCTTTTCGGCTATGCCCTGAGTATGGATGTGGAGCATATTCAAACGGTTGTGGTGGACCAGGATCATACGCCCGAAAGCCGGGACTTCATTCACAAAATGGAGGCCACGCCCTATTTTGACATCGTCGGGCGGCTCCCCGATACGGAAGCGGTGATTCGGGCACTGGATCACAATCGGGCTATTCTGGGCGTGGTGATTCCCCCTCGCTGGACGGAAAATCTCAAAGCGGATCGCCAAAGTCCTCTTCAGGTGCTCATTGACGGCAGCGACCCGAACTATGCCGGCAACATTCGCGCCTTTATGACGGCCTATATCGCACAGCAGAACCAGACCCGCCTGGTGGAATTCCTGAACCGGCAGGGCCGTAAAAATATCCGGATGCCCGTGGACGCGCGGATCCGCGTCTGGTTCAACGAGGACCTGGAAAGCCGCAATTTCATCGTGCCCGGAATCATTGCCATTATCATCATGATCGTCGGGGCGCTGCTCACCTCTCTTGTGATCGCAAGGGAGTACGAAAACGGCACCATGGAGACCATTCTCTCTCTGCCCATCCGGGCAACGGAATTTCTGCTGGGGAAAGCCATCCCTTATTTTTTCATCACCCTTGTGGATGTGTTGGTAGCCATTTTGATGGGACAGCTCCTCTTCGGGGTGGTGATGAAATCCAGCTTCTGGCTCATGGCTGCGGCCTCTTCCATCTATATCGGGGTCGCGCTGACTATCGGCCTTCTTATCTCCGTGATGACCAAGTCGCAGCTTGTGGCCAATCAGATGGCCATCATGCTGACCTATATGCCATCTCTCCTGCTTTCCGATTTTGTGTTTCCGAGAGAGAACATGCCTCTGGTCCTGAAGGGGATCTCCCTTTTGGTGCCGGCCACTTACTATATCGATATTCTGAACGGGCTCTATCTGCGCAATCTGTCTTTCGCCCCGCTCTGGCTGGATTTTGCGGTTCTTACCGTGATGTTCTTCATGCTGGCCGCCATAAATATCCGCGCCTTGAAAAGGGAGGGCCTCTGATATGAGTTGGCTCAGGGTACGGGAACTGGTGCGAAAGGAATTCATCCAGCTTTTCCGGGACCGGAAAAACAGGCCGCTCTTGATCCTGGCGCCCCTGATCCAGTTGATCGTTTTCGGATACGTGGTCACCACCGACGTGCGGGACATCCGGGTGGGACTGGTCGATCATTGTCATACAGTGGAAAGCCGGCAACTGATCGATGCGATTGACGGCAACCGCACTTTTCGCATTCTGTACCGTATGGAAGATCCCCGGAAGCTGGATGCCCTGCTGTTGAAGCGCCGGATCGATATGGGTATCCGGATCCCGCCGGATTTCAGCGCCCTCATCCACAAGAGAAAAACCGCCGATATTCAGATCTTGGTGGATGGGAGCATGAGCAATATGGCTGCCGTCAGAATATCCTATATCACCGTGTTGCTGGATCGGTTCAACGGACAGTTGATTCGGGAACTCTATCCCCTGCGGATCAAATATGGCGAGATTGATGGCCGTATTCGAACCTGGTATAATCCGAACCTGGACAGCCAGTACTTTTTCGTGCCGGGCATTGTGGCGGTTCTGGTCATGCTGCTCTCCCTGTTGCTGACCTCCATGGCCATCGTCAGGGAGAAGGAGGCGGGAACCATGGAGCAGCTGATCGTTACCCCTTTGAAGCCGTCGGAGATGATTCTGGGAAAGACCATCCCCTTCATTCTCATCGCGCAGGGACAGATGGTCATGGTGATTCTTTTCGCGATCTTCTGGTTTCAGATCCCCATGGTGGGAAGCGTTCCGCTCCTTTTCGGCGCAACCTGCATCTTCCTGCTGAGCACCCTGGGAATCGGCCTGTTCATCTCCACGGTATCCAGGACACAGCAACAGGCCATGATGACCAACTTCTTTTTCATTATGCCGTTCATCATGCTGAGCGGATTCGTGTTTCCCATCAGCAATATGCCTGGATTTGTTCAATGGTTGACGTACCTGAACCCCCTGCGGCATTTTCTGGTTATCATTCGCGGAATCTTTTTGAAAGGGACCGGATTTTACGTCCTCTGGCCGCAATTCCTGGCGCTGGCCGCCTTGGGCGGGTTTGTTTTTACGGCATCCGTCGCACGCTTTAAAAAGCGCCTGGATTAGATGGTGTTTTTGTTTTCTTCTATAAACCGAACAGACAAAATGTGGAGGAATATCTGGCATGGGAAAAATTGTTTTATTATTCATTTGTTTACTACTCATGGGCTGCGCAACGGAGCCGAGTAATCCGGAAGCGGTTCTTCAGGAAACAAATCGGGTGGAAGGAATTTCATTTGAAACAGGAAAGAGCAGGGACACCGTAATGGACACCATCATGGAGATCGTGATGGATGATGGTTTTGATGTGGATCCCATTACGGATACAAAACAGGGAATCGTGTGTAAACCCCGGTTCATGCTCACCGGAATATTGATGGAAAAGACCGAGGGGAAGGGCTGGGATATCCAGAGCAAACGCGCTACAACCAATTACCGGGTCATGCTTTCCGCCCAGGTGAGTGAAAAGGGCGTGGCCCAGGTAAATGCCGTTGTCTTTGAACGGGGTTCGGAAACGGCCATCGATTATCAGAGAAGTCAAAAGTTGGCCGCATATTATGAAAGGCTCATAAAAAGGAAACTACATATCCGCCCTGGCCCTTGAGGTTGGCATAAATCCTTGCGCTTGATGAAGACGTTCCAGTTTGTGGCGCAGAATTCCGAAACCCATCCTCTTCAAAGGTCGGAGGTCGAATGGAGTTATGAGAATGTTTAAGGCTTGACGGTCTCATAAAAAGTCCGAATGTGGCATTTCTAACGTAGATAACTTATTTAAATCATTATGTTCCTTTTTCACGTTTTTGACTTTTTACCAGTGCATCAAGACTTCATCTGACAATGGCGTGGATATTGAAAAAGAGGTTTTGTAAACTGCAATTTTCGGGCAGCCGATTTATGCTAAGCTGGCAGATCAAAACTTCTGCTATTGCTTGAGCATGCTGACGGAATCTTTATATAGGGATTGTTCACTTTTGGATTAACAATCCGAAAATGGCTCGACCACAAGATGTAGTGGCATTGAATAATGAGCAGGATGGCAAATTCGATCTTGCTATGATGAGATAATGCGCTCATATGTCAACCTCACAAACACTGTTTTCCACTCGTCATATCGCAACCCCTTCGAGAATGTTTTCCAGAAGATTCTTCACGTGCCTTTTCTCTTGCTGTCTTCTTTCTTGGCCATCCAGGCGTTACATTGGGAATCTACCAGAATGGAGC
>JBBSAR010000154.1:0-8379 GCA_038252125.1 Desulfatiglandales bacterium | reverse complement strand
CTGCCTTTCCGGGGTCATGGTCACCTGCCCCAGAGCGATCTGCATCATGCGTATGCAGGCCTTTACCCTCTTGGTATTCTGCTGAATGCTTGGAAAACCATCTGCCTGATTCAAAAGGGTTTCCGCATCCCTCGTGAGATCCGCCACACTTTTTCGAATGTCTTCTAATTGTTCTGTTTCCACATGCCGCTCCCCTTGTTAATGCCTCTTCCTTAAATCCTTGAATCTCCTGGCCTTCACTTCGTACCGGGGAAGGGAGCCCAGCGGATGGACCTGGATGGCATAGCCCAGGTTGGTGTTCAACCGGAGGGCATTGGATAAACGGGCCAGAATCTCCTTTTCGTTGGACTCGGCCCCTTCAACCAGTTCGATTTTCAAGGTAATCTTTTCATTGTCGCCGATTCGCTCCACCGTCGCCTCATATTCATTGGAAAGTTCGGGAAAACCCCGGACGACCTCTTCGATGGCCGATGGGGAAAGAAGCACTCCCTTGACCTTGGTTATGTCATCAGACCTTCCCTGAACGCCGCCCTTGATCAGTCGATAGGTTCGGCCGCAGGGGCAGGGCTCTTTCTGCCACTCAATGATATCCTTGGAATCAAAACGGATGCAGGGTTGGGCAAAACGGTCAAGGGCGGTGATGATCATCTTTCCCTTTCTGCCCGGTTCCGTAATCAGGGCTCCGGTGTCCAAGTCCTCAATTTCCACCAGAAACAATCCCTCGTTCACATGGAGCCCTCCCGGCTGCTCCAGGCATTCGTAACTCCAGGCCCCGATCTCGGTGGCGCCGGCGTGGTCGAATACCTTTGCGCCCCAGGCATCCTCCAACCTCTTTTTGGTAGTCGGGATGGACGCTCCCGGCTCGCCCGCACAGGTGATCCGCTCGATGGGCAGGTTTTCGGGGGATATTCCCAGGCGGTTTCGGGCCACATCCGCCATATTGAGGAGGTAAGTAGGCGTTCCCATCATGGCGGTTGTTTTCAGTTCCTGCATTTTGAGGACGCGTGCCGCCGTATCCAGGACCCCTCCCGGCACTACTTCGCAGCCCAGCCTCTCCGCCGCATAATGGGCGGCCCAGAACGCGACGAACACATTGTACCCAAACGGAAAAAAAACCCGATCCCGCGCCCGGTATCCTTGGGACCAGAGGATGTAGCACCATGATTCGGACCACCACTCCCAGTCCGCCCAGGAATCCGCCTGGTAAACGGGTTTGCCGGTGGTTCCCGATGTCTGTCGAAATTCCGCCACGTCCTCGATGGGCTGACATAGCAGCCGTCCGTAGGGGAAGGGGTCGCCCTGCTGCCCCTCTTTCAGTCGGGCCTTATCCATTTGAGGGATCTTTGCGATGTCGTCCCACGACCGGATATCCCCCGGTTCAAGACCCGCCTCTTGATAAAGTTCCCGGTAGTAGGGGGAGCGGTCATAGGCCCAGGCGACTATGTTCTTAAATTTTTTCAGTTGAATGTCCCTGAGCGCCTCCGGCGCCAGGGTTTCCAGATAGGGATTCCAGTAGGGAGTTTCCACGGGGAACAATCCTCCGATAGCTGTAGGTCAGTACATCAGATGGGGAAGCCACAGAGAGATGGGCGGCACCGCGATAATGATAATGGTTCCGATTACCAGGGCGATCAGGAAGGGCAGGACCCCCTTAAAAATGGTTTCCAGAGGAACGTCTTTGGCAATTCCCGCCACCACGAAAACATTGATCCCCACGGGCGGCGTGATCACTCCCATCTGGGTCACCAGGACTATCACCACCCCGAACCAGACGGGATCGTAGCCAAGGTTGACGATGATCGGATAGAAAATCGGGATGGTCAGCATGATCAGGGCCAGGGCATCGATAAAACATCCCCCGATCAGGTACACCATCATGATCATCAAAACTATCACAAAGGGGGGCACATTCATCGCCGCAATCCAGTTGGCCACCTCGAAGGGAATGCGCGTTACGGCTAAAAAATGTCCGAATATCACCGCACCGGCAATCAGAAGCAGCACCATGCACGACGTCTTGAGTGTCTCGTTGACCGATTTCACAAAACCACCCCAGGAAAGGCGCTTGCGAAGCACCGCCACCAAAAGCACCGCGGTTGAACCCACCCCGCCGGCCTCAGTGGGAGTGAAGATGCCCGTAAATAACCCCCCCATTACCAGCACGAAAACCGTAAGCGTTTCTCCGGTGCTGCTCAAAGAACGAAACTTCTCCCCCCAGGAAAACTTCTCTCCCGCCGGACCCTGCTCGGGGTATTTCCAGCAGTAGACGGAAATGGCCACGGCAAAGCAAAAGGTGATAAAGAGGGCCGGAATGATGCCCGCCACAAACAACGCCCCGATCGACTGTTCCGTCAATATCCCGTAGATAATCAGCACCACGCTCGGGGGCATGAGCATTCCCAGCCCTCCCCCGCTGGCCACGGACCCCGTCGCCAGTTCAGGCGCGTAGTTATACCGTTTCATCTCGGGAAGTCCCACAGTCGCCATGGTGGCCGCTGTGGCGGGAGAGGACCCGCTCACCGCTCCGAATGCGGTACAGGCGAACACGGTGGCTGTCGCAAGGCCGCCCCGGTAAGAGCCCACAAACTTATAGGCCGCGTCGTACAGCCTTCTGCTGATCCCTGCGTTGAAGGCGATCTGGCCCATAAACACGAACATGGGAATAATGGTGAGCCCATAAGAGGAGTACACATCGTAGAAATCCCGAGAGAGCAGTTTCAATCCGGCCGTTCCCGATACCAGAACGCTGAAACCCACGTACCCGACCATGGCCATGACATAGGCCACGGGCATGCGTGTGAAGAACACCAGGATCAGCACAAAAATTCCGATTACGCCAATGAGAGTAGGATTCATTTTTTCCCGAAAATGGTTCGTACGTTGTTCATAAGCTCTACCAAAATAACCAGACACAGGACTCCGAAAGCCACTGCCACCACATAGACGAAAACATAGTTGGGAAATTCCAGGCTCATGGACACTTCCCCCGTCCTTTTCATGGTCTGGCCGTACAGCGTGCACTGCCAGCAAACCAGAACAAAGAGGATAAAGGCAAGGAGACCAGTGATGGCGTCGTTGACCGCTTGACCCCGGCGACTGAACAGGCGCACGATCAGATCAACGCCCACATGCCCCTGTTCCGCGTGGGTCATGGGCATGGCACAGGCAAGCAGGATGGTTGCCAGGAAAGTTACGATCTCCACGGCGCCGAAGATGGGATGCCCGAAATACCGGAAAATGACGTCCGCGGTAGTGAGCGCCATCATCCCCACCAAGGCAACGCCTCCCACCAATTTAACCACATCTATGAGTCTGTCTATAAAACGGCTGATGACATTCACCGCTTTCCTCCCGGACATGTTAAATAGTTAAACCTGACATCTCCCCACCCCTCCCATGGCAGGAAGGGTTGGGGATGTGTTGAACTATTGTCTTCTTTGCTCGTTACTTATCACTCGTCACTCGAAAACTGCTACTTGCTGTTTTTCTCAAGAGATGCTTTTGTGTACTCCACCAGCTCTTTGCCGGGCAGTCCTTTCTTTTCCATATCAATGGCGTACTCGTCAATCACCGGCGCAACAGCAGCCTTCCATTTTTCACTCTCTTCTTTGGAAAGATCTATCAGTTTGCCTCCTTTGGAGATCATATAGGCCTTCCCTTCTTCATCGCTATCATCCCAGGCTTTCCCGGTCTTAGGTATCCATTCCTGGTTGATTTCCGTGATAATCTTTTTGATATCATCGGGAAGGGCCGCCCATTTGTCCTTATTCATCACTACGTAAAAGGAGGAAGTGTAGGCGATACCGTAATCCAGCGTCCCATAATCGACCACTTCGGCCATCTTCCATCCCTTGTTTGTTTCCATGGGATACATGGCGCCGTCCACAACGCCTTTCTGGAGGGATTGGTATAGTTCCGGCATGGGCATGGCCACCGGCGTTCCCCCAAGGGCCTGCACCACTTTCGCCGTCGTTCCGTGGGCTCGGATCTTCATCCCTTTCATTTCTTCCATCTTTTTCACCGGTTTCTTCTTGGTAAAGAGCAATCCGGGTCCATGGGCATGAAGATACATCACCGCCACATCGTCGAGTTCCTTGGGCTTGAATTTGTTGTAAACGTCATTTACCACCAAGGTCGCAACCATCCCCGACGGATACCCCAGAGGAAGGTCCACCACCTCCATCACCGGAAAACGTCCGCGGGTATATCCGAAAAGGCACAAACCAAGGTCCGACAGTCCCTGAACTACACCATCATAGTTTTGCGTGGCCTTGGTCAGAGTTTGCCCGGGAAAGTATTGAATTTTGACCCGGCCGTCCGTCCGTTTTTCCACTTCTTTACACCAGGCGTCGGCCAGTTTGGATTGGATGTGGGTGGGGGGAAAAAAATTGCTGTAGGTAAGGGTAATGGGTTCGGCCTGCGAATTAAGGGGTGCAATCATGAAACATCCGGCAATAAAAACGGAAACACACAGGAAAAACAAAGAAATCTTCTTCATATCAATAACTCCCTATTGAAATTTAAGATTAACCATCAGAGGCCGGATAACCGGTATTTCGATTGTCACCTCCTTTTTATCGGATTGAACGAAGTTTACTATTTCAGATTACCTTACCACACACTGGAAGGTTCTTTCTATGACGACCGTCATATTGTAACAGAAAATACGGCCCTTTTCAAGCAAAGTGGGAAATGAAAAAAATGAGGCGATGTTGCAACAGGACGGGAGACCCTTCAGATCCACATGGCTTCGCTTCTCGCCGATTCGAGGTGTTCAGGTTTTTGTATATATATCCGGCCTCTCCGGGTCTGAATGATGCCTGATTGTCGCAGATGGGACGAGGAGCGCCGCTGAATGGACCAACAAGGTTGAGAGGCTCATGATTTCCTGCAAAGAAGGGAGTTGACAACATCGTGAAGGCCGAAGATGGCCTGAATCTGTTCGGTATAATCGGGAAGTTATTTCCGAGCGAGGGTCTGTGACGTCGCTTTCATTTGGTCTTCCACCATCATTTTTACCACATCGCTCATACGGTATCGGGCTCTCCAATGCAGTTTTTCCATCGCTTTACGGGGATTTGCCCGGATCGTCATAATGTCCGTCGGCCGGAAGAGCCGGCGGTTTGACAGCACATGGGCTCTCCAGTCAAGATCCGCCGCTCCGAAGGCCTCGCTCACAAAGTCTTCCAGCTTGTGGCTCTCTCCAGTGGCGATGATGAAATCTTCCGGCACTTCCTGTTGAAGCATCAGCCACATGGCCTCTATATATTCGGGGGCCCATCCCCAATCCCTTTCAACGGCTGTGTTCCCCAGCTCCAGCTTTTCCCCGGATCCTTTCGCAATGCGGCAAACGGCATCGACAATTTTACGGGTTACGAACCGACTCGGTCTAAGCGGGGATTCGTGGTTGAACAAAAGTCCCGAGCAGGCAAAGAGCCCATAGGCCTCCCGATAGTTGTCCAGGTGCCAGAAGGCGGCTGCTTTGGCCACGGCATAGGGGCTTCGAGGGCGGAAAGGCGTCTGTTCATCGGCCGGATGATCGCCTGTGTTGCCGAAACACTCGCTGGACCCGGCATTATAGAGTTTGATGGGGATTTCGAGAAACCGGATGGCTTCAAGGAGATTGAGGGTCCCGACACTGATGCTTTCAAAGGATTCAACCGGTTGTTCAAAAGAAAGCCCGACCGAACTCTGGCCGGCCAGGTTATATACCTCATCCGGCCGGATCTTCTTGAGCACTTGAAGCACACTCCTGAAATCGTTTAACGAAACCGACTGGACCTCCACCTGCTCCCGAATGTTCAACCGCACCAGGTTCGAAAAACGGGATATCTGGGCGTCTCTCGAGCAACCCACGACCCTGTATCCCTTTTTTAAAAGAAAGCGGGCCAGGTAAGATCCATCCTGACCGGAAACACCCAAAATCAAAGCTGTCTTTTTCATGCATACTCCCAAGGGTTTGCCGGGGTGCCGGGCTGATGAACGATCCTGAAGGGGAGGAGCGAGTGGATCGAAAGGACTCGTCCTTACCATTATATTTTAATCTTGTATTACAAATTTGGAAAAAAGAAAAGGGCCGCAATCCGCATGCGGCCCTTTTCCTTTATGTTTATGATAAATCTCCTATCCGAACGAAAATCCTTCCGGGAGGTCTTCCGCCTTGACGCCCTCCTTGACCCAGGAGAGGTCGGTGATGGTATAGGTGGGATTCACCGTCCTGAAGATGGGGACCACCCGCATTCCTATCTTCGGATCGCCGATGGAAAGATAACTCATTAGAATGGTGGCAACCCCTTTGAACTCCACGTTGATGAACTTTATCGGTTTGTCCAGGGTATTAAAAGCGCCGGATCGCTCGCACACCATAAAGGTGTGAACGATGGCCGTTTCTTTGCAGACGTCCGTAAAGTCCACAATGGTGTTTCTGCCAAGGCAATCCGGGCAGTGTATGCGAAAGGGGAGATAGACGGTCCCCTTGAACTCGCAGTCGGCATTGTCACACCGGGTTCCCAGTATTTTTCCCCGGGAGATGCTTTCGAAGAAGGGGGCTTCGCCGCCGTACATATGGATGTAGGTCATTTCTCTGGGGTTTGTTACTCCCATGAGCTTCCATCCTTCATCTTCATTTCGTATGGGCATATTGGGCGTTATGTGATGAAAATCACCCTTTATCCTGTATTTTCCGTCTTTGACCCTCACTGTTCCAAATATACTCATTTTTCCCTCCCTCCTTATGCGTCCTCTTTTAAGAGATGATCCGGATCCATCAGGATGGTTGCCGTAACATGCGATCCCACCCCTGCATGGCTGATGGCCATGGCCCGCTTTGCGTCTTTCACCTGAAGATCGGTCCAGTCAGCGGGTTTTTTCCTGCCGAAATCTTCCCAGACTTTGGGATCTCCATGCAGCTCGGACCATCGATTCCAGAGCTGAGAGGCGATTTCAAAGGTCTGCATGATTCCGGTTGCGCCGACGGCATGCATGCAGCCGATAAGGCCACCCGAGAGATTGGAGGGGAGCCTCCCCGGTTTACCCGTGTGCGGGTTGATGTGATAGCAATCTCCGGACTCCACATAATCCCTGCCGTACCCGTAAGGTCTGAGACCTACATCTTCGTAGGTCTGCACATCACTGATCGTAAAGGCGTCGTGAAGTTCTATGACGTCCAGATCTTCCATGGGATCTACAATCCCTGTCATGCGGTATCCGTAATAGGCGCTCATCCTGGCAGCGAGAAATCCGGTAAAGCCGGGATATCTGTCTCCGCCCGGAAAACGCTCCCCAAGGTCGGCGTACTGGTCGGCGGTTTCATTAGGGAGCAGGGGGATTTCCATATCCCGTCGGCATGCGGGCCTGAGGGTGTGTGATCCGGCAGTCACCCAGATGCGCAGAGGTTTGTTCTTGGTGCCCTTGGTAAGTTCCATGGCCGTGGGCTCGTCGCAGATGATGGCGCAAGCGGCTCCGACGCTCATGAGGCAGCAGTCGAGTGCCCTGAGGGGATAGGCCACCACGGGAGAATTGATCACGTCATCCACCGTGATTTTCATGGGCGCCTGAGCCCAGGGGTTGAATCGCGCATATCCGTGGTGCTTGACGGAGATCTCCGCCAGGGTGCGCCGGAACGATTCTTCCTCTTTTCCAAATACCTGCCAGTATTTCTGGGCCATCACGGCATAGTAGCCGGTATAGATATGGCCCAGGGGGGTTTCCCAATCCTTGTCCGCGGCACAGGATATCAAATGGTTCCCCTCATCCGTGGGAACTTCGTCCATGCGCTCCCACCCCATGGCCAGGGTACAGTCGGAATACCCGGAAGCCACGGCCTTGACCGCTTCCCACAATGTGGAGCCACCTGTGGCGCCTCCCGTCTTGACCCCCACATTGCCAAGAGGATCCAGCCCAAGCCTGTCGTGGATTACCGCCTCTCCAAGAAGCTGGTCGCCGAAATGGTCGGCAAAATGACCGTAATAGGCCGTATGAATGTAGCTTTTCAGTTCCGCCGGAGTCTTGTCAATGAGTCTCGCCGCCATGGTCAGGGCATCGACACAGAGTTCTTCCGTCCTTTTCTCCGGAATAGCCCGATCGAACTTCGACTGACCTGCCGTTACAAGATAAACCGGACGCATGAGTTTTGGTGTCCTGAGTTGTCTTTCACTGAATTTGATCATCCTTACTCCTCCTTTCGTTTTTGCGTCTGTAGCATTTCTTTCTCGGGGAAAAAAATGAGTTTTAAGTTTTAGGTTTTAAGTTTTGCGTTTCAAGTGATCACAAGGTGCCAATCCACAATGCAACAGCGGTGTTGTCATCAGAGGTGGCGATGCTCTGCTTCTGTAGATCCGACCAGAAATGAACGGTATCTCCCTCTGAAAGCGTAATTTT
>JBBSAR010000153.1:0-8443 GCA_038252125.1 Desulfatiglandales bacterium | reverse complement strand
GGGACGTTGGATGGATAGTCCGAATATCCTCATTGTAAAATTGAGCGCCATAGGCGATCTGGTTCATTCTCTCCCTTTTCTGGAGGTCTTGAAAAGACAGTATCCCAAGGCGGAGATTGACTGGGTTGTGGAGGAAGGGGCCTCCGATATCATCCTCGGGCATCCGCTTATTCGCCGGGTTATTGTGTCCCGCAGAAAAGCCTGGCTGAAAAGGCTTGGTGGGAATAGTTCAGAACGTTTGACGGTTTTTCGTGAAGTGCGTCGATTTTTGAAAGAGTTGAGGAGTTGCCGGTATGATATGATCGTTGATCTTCAGGGAATTCTGAAAAGCGGCGTCCTTGTGGGGCTGGCAAGGGGCGGAAGAAAGATTGGGATGAGCGGAAGCAGGGAAGGGGCATCGCTTTTTATCCGTGAACCCGACGTCAAAGTCGATTACAATCAACACGCCATTGAACGAACGTTGGCCGTTGCGCGGTTCCTTGGTTGCGATACCAGAGGATGGAAGGGACGAATTCCCTTTACGGAAAAGAACAGTTACAGGGTTGACAAGCTGTTAGAAGGAAAGAATCTCGGGCGTAAGTCGTTGGTGGCCATCAATCCCATTGCCAAGTGGGATACCAAATTGTGGGAGGCGGAGCGATTCGGGATCTTGGCGGACAGGTTGAGTAAAAACCTGGATTGTGACATTGTGTTCACCGGGGGGCCTGAGGACAGATCGGTCATAGAAGAAATCGCAAGGTCGATGAAAGAAAGGTCCCTGAATCTTGCCGGTTGTACGGGTTTAAAAGATCTTGCCGCTTTTTATGCGCGATGCAGTCTGCTTGTCACCACGGATACGGGTCCCATGCATATCGCCGCGGCCATGGGTTGTCCCACGGTAGCGCTCTTCGGGCCAACCGCCCCCTGGCGGACAGGACCATATGGGCCGGGGCATGTGGTAATTACAGGGGATGTGGAATGCAGGCCCTGCTTTCGGAAAAGATGCAACAAGATGACGTGTATGAAAGAGATAAGCATAAATCGGGTATATGATGGTGTTTCGGAAATACTTAAGCGGAAAAAGGAGAATCAGTGATGGCTATTGGCAAGGAATTATTAGATATTCTGGCGTGCCCCAAATGCAAAGGCGATATCTATCTGACCGAGGCCGGGGACGGCCTTATTTGCGACAAGTGTAAACTGCTCTACGAGATCAAGGACGATATCCCCATCATGCTGATTGATGAGGCAAAGCCTCTCTGAAAAGGATTCGGAATCAGGTTTTTGCGCGTTAAGTTGGAGGGATGGAGTATTGGAGTAATGAGGAGCATGCTCCCAACACTCCGATACTCCACTGCCCATGTTCTTCTGTACGCCGTTTAAAAATCAGGGGTATCCTATTCAAGAATCCCGGCAGGAATGGAGTTACGAGGTCTTTTTTGCTGCCGCATCTTGGATAAACCTTCACCGACCGTTGAGAGGCCCTTCTATGCTGGTACAACAAAATCCCTTGAGTATCATCCTCTTGTGCGTACCAGCATAGAAGGGCCGGTGCTGCCATAGGAATCAGATGCGGCAGCAAAAAAGACTTCGTGACGGAATGGTTTTCAGGGGCAGCATTTTGCTGCCAGGAAATTTGAATAGGGTACAATCAGGCACTCACCACGGACGTCTTCTTCGAAACAATGGTGGCTTTTTTGTCCCGGCGATCATCCACTTTCAGGTCGATGACAATGCGCTGTGCTCCTTCGGAGAGATGTGCCGCGTGCACCTCTTTTATCAGCTTGAAGAGGGCATCCAGATCCGGCACCTCGATGCTGGTGCTCATGCCGCCCACATCGTAGGCGTAGCCTGATTTTTCAACGATTTCGACTCCCTTTTTGACAAAGCGACCCAAGCTGGTTCCTTCGCCGATGGGATAAACGGAAAGTTGTGCGATCATGGTTCCTTCTCCTGTTTTTACTTATTCCCCCATTGCCTCAACCACAAGTTCCGTCAGATCTTTCACCTCGATGTCCATCTTCTGTCTTCTCGCCCGGGTGGTCATGGTACGCACGCACTGCTGACAAGCCGTTACAACCATGTCCGCGCCTACGGCTTTTATGGAATCAAGCTTCATCTGGGCAACCTGCGCGGAAAGATCCGGATCAGTCATTTCCACGTTCCCCCCGCCGCCGCAGCAGACGGAAAATTTGCGGTTCATGGGAAGATCCACAAATCGAAGTCCCGGAATGGATTTGATGACGGCCCGGGGTTCTTCATAAATTCCCGTATTGCGGCCCAGATCGCAGGGATCATGATAGGTGACGGTGGCATCAATGGAATTTTTGAGCGTGACTTTGCCGGTTTGGATCAAATCGGCGATCATCTGGCTGGCGTGTACCAGTTTGACATCCGTATCGTAAAGATGTTTCCACGTATGCAGGCAGGACGGGCAGGTAAAGACAACGGTCTTGGCGCCGACGTCCTTTACCTTCCGCAGGTTGTGCTGCTTCAATTCTTCCAGTTTCTCCGGCATGCCGGCGCCCACAAGCGGGAAGCCGCAACACCATTCCTCGCCTCCCAGAATGGTAAAATCCACACCGGCTTTCTGGAGAATCCGAGCCATGTTGGCGGGGATCTTTTGAACCATGGGAAAGAAGGAAGCGACGCAACCCACAAAAAAGAGGACGTCCGCGTGTTCTTTTTCCAGAGCCTCTTCGGGCAGGTCCTTCATGAGCTCCTGCCATTCCGACCGATCTTCCTGGTCGTCATCGGAGATGTTCCTGGATTCCGCAAGGGTTTTGACCAGCCGTTCGGCAATTTTCGGGTAAAATCCCCTGTCTACCTGACACTCGCGATTCTGAAATATCAGGTCCTTTGTCTTTACGCTCGACAGGCAGACGGCGGTACAGGCGCCGCAACCCAGACAGGTGAAAATGGCTTTTTCCGTGTCTTCGTTGAGTTCCAGAATGTTTTCAATGGCGAACCGGGTGATGGCGTTTCTTCCCCTCGGGGAGTAGGCCTCATTTTTCTTTACAATATATGTGGGGCAACTTGGCAGGCAGAACCCGCATTTGTTGCATTTGGCCACCTCGTCATAGGATAACTTCTTCAACTGAACAATATTCATAACATTTTACCCCTGTGTCGTTGATGCACTGTCATTTAAAGGTTCCCCACAAAACGGCCCGGACTCATGATACCGGCCGGATCCAACTGCTCTTTGAGGCGCTTGAACAGGATGAAATCAGCCCCTGTTTTTCCCCAGATTTTCAGCCTGCCCTTCATGGAGGCGGGCGCTCTCTGTATGACCATGTTCCCGCCGGCTTCAACGCTACGTTCCAGGAGTTCTCCTGCAACCACGGCGGCTTTATCCGCACTGCTGTTGTCGCTCTGATCGAGCATCAAATAGACCTGGCAGATGCCGCTTCCCGCATGGGCCATCACGGCATGTTCCAGGCGGCGGTAGGCCAGTGATTTCTGCATGGAGTCGGAAATTTCCCTCCATTGGGAGATGGGATAATTAAGCTTGCCTTGAATCAGGCCCGGAAATTGCGCGGCCAACTGAGAGTCCAGGTTGCTCACGGCGAGCCAGAATCGCTGATGTGCCTGGTCTTGCAGGCTTATCATATCCGTGGCTTTCATCTCTTCTGCCATATCGCGTACTTCCGTTGCCATGCGGGCGGCGGCCTTGTGGTAGGATTCTATGGCCGTGGCGACGACAAATTGTCCCGGCCCGAATCCCGAACAGGCAGCGTTTTTGAGTTTTTGGAAGCCGGGCGCGTTGAAGACGGTAACAGCCGCTGGCAGGAGCTTTGTGCCAAGGATGCGGTCCGCAAGGTTTGCGGCTTCGGAGAAAGAGTCGAAGGAAACCAGTACCGTTTCCATTTTTTCCGGAAGGGGCAGCAGCTTGAAGGTCATCTCACAGATGATGCCAAGACTTCCCATGGAACCGACCATCAATTTCGAGGTATCGTATCCCGATACATTCTTGACCGTCTTGCCGCCTGCGCCGGCGATGTCTCCTTTGGGAGTCACCATCCTTACCCCCAGGATCATGTCGCGGGGAAGCGTGTACAGGAGCCTCCTCGGTCCGGCGGAATTGCTTGCAATGACTCCGCCGATGGTCGCCATGTCGCTGCAGCATGGATCTATGGGCAGGAAACAGCCGCTGTTGCTTCTGTCGGAACAGACAAGATCATCGGCCTCCGTGGTCAAATCCTCCAGGGGGAGATAGCATCGGTCTTCCTCCGTGGCAAGCCTTGCCTGGATATCTCTGAACCGGACGCCTGCTTCCACCGTGATCGTAAGGTTGGAAGTATCCACGTCGCGCATCTGATTCATTCGCGAAGTGCAAAGGACAATATCCAGTCGTTCCGGTCGGTTTCCCTGGGATATTTTCGATCCATTTCCCCGGGGAACAACGGCCAGTTTTTGACGATAGGCAATCTTGACCACCTCCGCGACTTCTTCCGTCTTTCCCGGAAAAACAACCATCTTGGGAGCTGTCCCGTCAATGCTGTGTTCTTGTGTTGTTTCAGGCGCCATCGTGACGAATTTCTCCCCCACAATTCCGGCCAAGTCCTTTGCGATTTTGTTAAGGTCAACCACTTCAAATCTCCTTTGCAAAATGGTGGCTTGTTTGTTTCAATACCGACAACCGTGAACGGCTGTTATGGTACGCACACGGGCTCAGGTATCATCTTGCCGGGGTTCATGATGTCATTTGGATCAAATGCCTTCTTGATGGTTCGTTCGAACTCCAGATCCTGTTCACAGAAGATGTAGGACGTTTCCTTCAACTTTTCCAGACCAACCCCATGTTCTCCACTGATGGTTCCTCCCGCATCCGCGCAAAGTTTCAGTATTTCGGAAGATGCCTTGAGAACCCGTGCTTTCTCATCGGGGTCCCTTTCGTCAAACATGATTAGCGGGTGGAGATTGCCGTCGCCGGCGTGAAAGACATTTCCGATGGGGAGGTTGTATTTCTTGCCGATTTCTATGACTTTTCCCAAGACCTCGGGCAGCTTGGTCCGGGGCACTGTTCCGTCGCAGCATAGATAGCTCGGCCTGACCTGCCCGACCGCTCCAAAAGCGCCCTTCCGTCCGGCCCAGAGTACAGCCCTTTCCGCGTCATCCTTGGCCAGTTTTACTTCCCGTACGTTGTTTTTCTTGCAAATTTCCACGACCTTTTCGGCATTTTCTTCCATGCCTTCGGGCATGCCGTCCAATTCTATGATCAAAACCGCCGCGGCGTCCAGGGGATAGCCTACTTTAATCGTTTCCTCCACGGCACGCATGACCGTATTGTCCATCATTTCCAGCGTTGCGGGAACAATCCCTTCGGCGATAATCGCGGATACCGTATTCGCGCCGTCTTCTATGGTTTCATATACCGCCAGCATGGTCTTGACGGCTTCGGGCGCCCTTTCCAGTTTTAGAGTCATTCGGGTTACCAGGCCAAGGGTCCCTTCACTTCCTACGAAAAGGCCTATGGCGTCAAAGCCGGGGTTGTCCCTGGATTTTCCACCCGTTTCCACGATGGTTCCGTCATCGAGAACCAGCTGCAGGCCCTGAACATGATTGGAGGTGACGCCGTACTTCAGGCAATGGGGCCCCCCTGAATTTTCCGAAATATTTCCGCCAAGGGTCGAAACTTTCTGGCTCGCCGGATCGGGCTGATACACAAATCCCTTTTTCAGGACCTCATTTTGCAGATCAAGGGTGATGACGCCCGGTTCCGCCGTTACGGTACGGTTGGGGATATCGATTTCCAAAATGTGGTTCATCCGTGAAAAATGAACCACGATTCCCCCTCTTACGGGGACGGTTCCTCCCGTGAGATTGGTGCCCGAACCCCTCCCGATCACGGGAATTTTTTCCCTGTGGGCCAGGGAGACGATCTTGGAAACATCTTCCGTGCATCCGGGAAGCACAACCACGTCGGGCATCGCCTTATCCAGTGACGCATCATAGCTGTAAAGGGCCAGATCCATTTTGGTTGCCAGGACATTTTCCGGTCCCACAATCTCTTTCAATTGTTCGACAAGCTGTTCGTTTTCCATAAGTTCTCCTCTGAAAAATTCGGGGACTCAGTATGCTCTCATCCCGTCACTCTTTCTTTATATAGATCTAACAGGGTTCTCCTAAAAGAGGAATGACATACGGCCCTTCGGGAACCACGGCAATCCCCCTGTCGCCCTTAGCTGCCATGCTTGCCAGCACGGCTTCCCTCAGGGAAGGAACGTGTTCCACATAGATATCTTTCAGGGCCTCCTGATTCAGGCCGGTCGTGAAAATCTGGATGTTCCCGACACGCAGGGCCTTTATGAGCATTTCCGTCTGCCACTCATCTATAAGCGCCTTTTCCCTGGTATCCAGGATGGCCATGAATCTATCGATGCCTTCACGACACAGCATTCTCTGGGCCTCGACGAATTCCCTGCTTCCCATCCCCTCGGAACACCTGCTCGCAATCAGGATGGTTCCCCCCGGCTCAAGGATGTCCATGACGCCGACCATTCCTTTGATGGTTTGGTAATAGGTCTTATCCAGCGGATAGCCCGCACTGGTGGTGACCACTGTCCTGAAACGACGGGAAATCCTGACTTCCGCGTGTTTTCGCATGAAAGCCACGGCTTTCAGATGGCTTGCCTCGATCGCCCCGAAGTTGATAAAGCCCGGTCTTCGCTCCTCATCGATCACGATGTTGAGGGCCAGGATTCCACCTATGGTCCGAATGATTTCCGATTGTTCGTTGTGCAGGGGGTTTCCCTCCATCACACAGTTGACGGCGCGCGGATGTTCCAGGATATGCGCCGTGTGAAACCGTAAAATGGTGTCCTCTCCGGCAACTCCGGGGGCCACCACTTTTCTGCCCCCCGAATATCCCGCCATGAAATGGGGTTCCACCAGGCCCGTAACGATTTTCAGGTCTGCCTCCACAAAGCGGCGATCGATCATGATCGGAATGCCCCTGGAAGTTTTTCCGAGGTCTGCGTGGGCCTTTCGGTCTCTCGCAAAATGGTTCTCCACCCGCATGGTTTGGTAGATGTCGTCAGACCCTATGATTTCCCTCAGCTCTTCTCCCTCGTTGGGACGATGAAGCCCGGTGGCTACGAGTATGAGAATATCCTTTCTGGAAATCCCTGCTGCAGTCAGTGTATCGACAAGCGGGGGCAGAAGAAGCCCGTTGGGTACGGGTCTCGTAATATCGCATATGAGGATGCACGCGGTCTTTTTCCCCGAGGCGAGTTGCGAAAGGGGAGGGCTCCCTACAGGATGTTCCAGGGCGTTCCGCACTGCCTCCAAAGGCTGTTCAAGGGGCGTCATGGGGTGCTTCCGAATGACGGTCGGTTGCACGTCATCCGGAAGCTCCAGTTCCAGTCCCTTTTTTCCGTAAAGAAGAGGTATTTTCATGATGAATTATGACTACTTCATGTTTTTGATCTTTTCAAAGTCTCCGCCCCATGCAGCCTCCAGAATCGGTCTCATGTATTCATCTACGAGACCCGCGTTGAGGGAAACGGGCATATTCCGCAGTTTCATGTCAAGTTGCGGATTTTTGGCCGCTGTGAGGCAGCGATCGATATGAGCCGTTTCGATCCCTTCCACTCGGTTCAAACAAATGGGGAATTCGAGGAATTCGCTGAATTTTACCATTCCTTTGGCGACAGCCAGCCCCAGTTCTCTTCCCGAAAGCGCCTTCAGGTCTGCTTCAATATATCCGTATTTCTTGTAAATGTCACCGATAATGCGCAACTGCTCTTCAATGGCCGGAGCAAAAAATACCACATAATAAGGATTCATCAGAGCGCAGGCTCGGCCGTGGCTGAGTACATCCACGAGGGAGAAACTGGTGAGATGCGCGCCGGAGGTCCCTCCGATCATAATGGCGTATCCTCCCAGATCGGTTCCCATGCCCAGCAGGGTTCGCGCTTCTTTGTCCATGGGATTGCTCTTTATGGTTGTGAGCCCCTGGATAATCAGTTCCAGACCAAGCTCCGCAACTTCTCTCGCTCTGTCCCGCACGTTCGGCGCTGCCCCGAAATAGACTTCCAGACAGTGTGCGATTCCGTCCAGGCCGCCGTCCAGTGTCAGACTCATGGGCTGGGTGACCGTGACATCGTAGTCGAAAACAGAGTACGGTGGAATAATGGCTTCATCCACGATGAGCTTTTTCTGGCCGGCCAACGGATCCGTAATGTTGGAATATTTGGTAAGGTGGGCGCCGGAACTGGACGCCATCATGATGGCCACCACCGGCATAATGGTTCGGTTGGCTTCCTTGCAGATTTTCGTGACTTCCCCCACCCCGAAAAAAGGATCGATCTCAGGATGAAGATCTCCCAGAGTGGCAAGGGTGGCCGCGGCCTTTACGGCATCGATGCCCGAGCCCCCGTCGGCCACCACCAGCACATCCGGCTTTTTGTGCATGATATGGCTGTGGATGCGATACACATCCACAAAGGGCGCATTTGGC
>JBBSAR010000152.1:0-8472 GCA_038252125.1 Desulfatiglandales bacterium | reverse complement strand
GATGGGGCATGCCAAATACCGGCACCTTCTTTTCTATGTTCTTTTTTTTGTGGGGTATATGGCCCTTTCCTTCGGTCTTTCCGATTTTTTCATGTATCTGTTTTATCTGTTTCCCGGATTTTCCGCGCTTCTCACCAGCCAAGAATTTTCGTCTATCAGCCCGATCTACCTTGCCCTCTCCCTGCCCATGCTAATCACCCTGGTCGTCTATTTTCGCTATGTGATGGGTTTTTTCATGCGCAATTTTGAAAGACAGGCCGATCTTTATTCCGCGAAAGTGATGGGGGGGCCGGCTTTGATTGTCAGCTCGCTGGAGAAGATTGCCTGGTTTAGCGGAAAGAGTCGAAACCTTCCAAGCTGGCACCATTTCAGCATTCGCCAGAGAGTCGATTTCCTCTGGCGTATGGTAAAGGAAAAAGATCTGCTGAAAAGGCACAACCGGTTTGTACTGATCTCTTTTTTCGTCTATTTGCTCTCTTTGTGCACGCTGGGGTATGCCCTGAATTTCGGTTCCGTGAAAGAACAGATGCAATATGCCGTTGTGAAAAAGGTCCTGACTGATCGCCTCGAAAAGGACCCCGATAATCTGGCGATCTATTATAATCTGGCCATGGTGAATCAGCAGATGGGAGATAACAAAGAGGCCATTCAATACTACGACAGGATCATTGAGAGAGATAATCATCAGGCGGGGGCTCTCAATAACCTTGCCTGGCTCCTCGTGACGGGGAAGGACACCGACCCCGGGGAACTTCACCGAGCTTTGAATCTGGCCCGGAGGGCGGTGGAACTCAAACCGGAACCCGAGTTCATGGACACGCTGGCGGAGGCCTATTTCGTAAACGGGAACAGGGAGGAAGCGGTGCGGGTGATAAAAGAAGCCATTGAAAAAGCAACCAGCAACCGAAAGTATTATGAGAGCCAGTTGAAGAAATTTCTTGGTGAAGGATGAATCCGTGTACATGCAAAGCCGTCTCGCCGGGAAAATGAGATCGCGCAGGTCAAGAGGAAGGGCGAATACAGATGGAATTGGAAAAAAGAGTTACGAGAACAAACAAGAAACAGTGCTTCCGGATCGGACGGAGATAGTTACGGAAAATCTGTACGAGGGAATCAGGGTTTTTCCGTGAGAATAACCTTTAATCTTTTTTCATAGCCGTCTCTCACAATGGTGAGCACGACGGTTTCTCCCACCTGCCTTCTGTCCAGAAGCCTGACCATCTGGCGCATATCGGTAATCTTTTTGTCATCGATCGCCGTTATGATATCTCCACCGAGAAGCAATCTCACTCCCGAAATGATCACCTGCCTGTTTCCACCCCTCAGACCACCCTGCTGACCCGGTCCTCCTCTCATGGCCTCTACCACCAGAATTCCTTCCCTGGTGCTCAATCCAAGTCCATCGGCCAGGGTCGGGGTGAGGGAAATGCCGGTGATTCCCAACCAGGGATGCGCTACCCTGCCGGACGTGATCAACTGGGTGGCCACCTGTTTGGCCAGATTGATGGGGATCGCGAAACCGATGCCCTGATATCCGCCGGACAGGCTGAATATGGCCGAGTTGATTCCGATTACTTCTCCGTTGGAATTCAGAAGGGGTCCCCCTGAATTCCCGGGATTGATGGCCGCATCGGTCTGGATCAGATCCTCTATCTGGTTGCCGTCTTCCGTTCTTATGCTTCTGTGCACGGCGCTGATGATTCCAGTTGTCAGGGTGTGGGAAAGCCCGAATGGGTTTCCGATGGCAATGGCCTTCTGGCCGGGTTTGACGATGTCTGAATCACCGAGGTGTGCTACCGCATTCACTTTCGTACCCGGTATTTTGATAACGGCCAGATCAAACTCGGGATCTCTGCCGATCAGGGCTGCCTCGATCTTATCTCCATCGGCCATGGTGACGGTAATCTTCCTGGCGTTGGCTACCACATGATTGTTGGTAAGGATATACCCCCGACTGTCTATGATGAACCCTGAACCCTGGCCTCTTTGGGGGATGATCTCCATCCAGAAATTCATCCCCAGGGTTGTGGTGGCAATGTTTACGACTGCGTCATGGCTTTTTTCGAAGACGTCCATGTTTATTTTTTCGTCGGGGGAAACAATGATCGTCCTGGCGCCGCTTTCCGCGGTTTCGCGGTTGTAGTCAAGGGTTTCGGCGCTGGGATTCGGGCTGGAAAAGAAAGGCACTTCCCCATTTCGTGTCCAAAAGAACAGAAACGCGAGGATGAGGATGAGCCATATATATTTAGTTCGGTATATTTTCATCAGCAGTCGTTGGGCAACAAGATAAAGGTTTCGTTCGTATTGTGAGAATAAAATAAAAGAAGTAAGTCTTTTTTTAAAAAAATAGTTCCTTAGTCCTAATGTGTCAAGGCAAGGGCGAATGGACTCTGGAAGAACGCAGGTTCCTTCATAAAGTTTGCATTGACATATCTTGGCCCTTGTTTTAATCAATATCCGTACCATGCATTTATAGAAAAAGATCCATTGGAGGGACGTCAGATGAGGCGCAAAGTCGGTTTTGTGGTGGGGTGTATTCTTTTCCTGTCAGCTATTTTTCTCTTTTTGCCGGAAGGGCGCGCGGGAGAAGAAAAGGTCTATACCCTTGACGAATGCGTGAAAGAGGCTCTGGCCAATAACTGGAAGTTGAAGGCGAAAAAGGAACAGATCAATCAAGCGGAATATGTGAAAAATCAGGCCAGAGCGAATTTTCTGCCCAAGTTGAGTACCTCCTACGGGTATAAGAGATATGGATTTGATCAGGAAGTCTTTCTTTCCGCATTTCCACAACCGATTAAGGTGGGCACCCTGAATAATTTCGAGTGGAGAGGGACTGTAACCCAGCCGATCTTTACCGGATTTGCCTTGATCAGTCAGTATCGTCTTTCAGAACTGGGGATTGATCAGTCCGAGCTGGAAGTGCAGACGGAGGAACTGGATCTGGCTTTAAATGCCAAGGCGGCCTATTTTAATATTCTTACGGCGGATATGGCCGTGGAAACTGCACTAAAGGCGTCGGAAGCACTGGAATCCCATGCCGAAGTGGCTCGAAATTTTTATAAAGTGGGAATGATTCCCATTAATGACCTGCTTGAATCGGAAGTAAACGCCAGCAATGCAAAACATGACCTGACTTCCGCAAAAAATGGCTCCAGATTGGCTCGTTCAAGCTTCAACGCGCTTTTGTCAAGACCCATCAATGCGGAAGCGGAGGTGGAGCAAATAGACGTTCATAATCCGGAGAAGGGAAACTTCCAGGAATATGTTGAGGTTGCCTTTAAGAATCGTCCGGAAATAAAACTCATTGATGTGAACCTCCTCCAAACAGATGAGCAGATCCGGTTGAGCAGGAGTAAGTATTATCCTGAAGTGGTGTTTAGCTGGGACTATATAAAGCAAGGAGATACCGCTTCGGTGTCGGGGGGAGAGTTTCATCAGGCCAGTAACTGGGAAGCGACCATAGGAATGCAGTGGACCTTCTGGGAATGGGGAAAGACCCATTACTCCGTAAAGCAGCAGGAAAGCGTAAAAAATGAAGTGATGAAAACCAAAATGGAGCTGGAAGAACAGATCCAGCTGCAGGTGAAAGACGCAGTTCTATACCTGCAGACCGCGGAGGAAAACATCCCCATAACGAAAAAGGCCGTGGAGCAGGGAGAAGAAAACCTGAGAGTCAGTCAGGAACGCTATAAGGCGCAGGTGGGCACTTCAACGGAGGTCCTTGACGCACAGCGATACCTGACCAGGGCCCGCGTGAATTACTTTAATGCGCTTTTCGATTATAACCTGGCAAGGGCCAGATTGTTGAGGGCCATGGGAACCTATTGAGGAAATAACGAAGAAGACCTCATAACGCCATCCTCCCGGATTTTTGAATAGGATACGATGATACAGCTATTCCGTTTGTTCAAAAAATTCGGCGATCATACCGCACTGAACGATATCAACGTGAATATTGACCGGGGCGAGTTCGTTTTTGTAACGGGACCCAGTGGTGCGGGCAAGACAACCCTGCTGCGTTTGATTTACGGTTCTGAGAGGCCCACAAGTGGGAACATACTGGTCAACTCCATTAATTTGAGCAGGATAAGCCGGGGGCGACTTGATCTCCTCCGTCAAAAAATCGGATACGTTTTTCAGGATTTTAAATTGCTGCCCAACAGGACCGTATCCGAGAATGTGTCCATCGTCCTGGAGATTATGGGTGAGTCCGACAGTGTGATACAGAGTAAAACCCGCCAGGTGCTTGAATCCGTGGGCTTGAGGGAAAAAGCTCATCTCCCGCCCCTTGCCCTCTCAGGAGGGGAGCAGCAGAGAGTTGCTATTGCCAGGGCAATGGTAAAGGACCCGATTATTCTACTTGCTGACGAACCTACAGGCAATCTGGATTCTGATTTGAGCATCCGGACTATGGCCCTCTTCGAGGAAATGCACCGGCGAGGAGCAACCGTCGTAGTGGCAACTCATAGTCGGGAACTTCTGGATAATAACGATTTCAGGACGATTGTTTTAAATCAAGGGAAAATCTGACAGCATGGTAGCAAGAGGAGGCCCTTTTTACTATATAGAACAGACCTTGAAATATATTCGAAAGAACCGGTTTGTTTACGGTGTGGCCGTGGGCACCACGACGGGGGCTCTGGTTATCCTGGGATCTTTTCTTCTGTTGTTCGGCAACTTCAATTCCTGGATGAACAGCTGGGGACACACCTTTTCGATGACCGTCTATCTGCAGGATGATATCAGCGATTTTAAACGGGATAAGGTGGATGCCTTTATCAGGAGGCTGCCAGGGGCGGAAATCAGCAACTATATTTCAAAGAAACAGGCGATGGCCGATTTGAAGAGCGCCCTTGGTCCGGAATCCGTTCTTTTGGATCGCTTATCACGCAATCCACTCCCCGCGTCCTATGAAGTCATGTTTGAAGGCGAAGGCGAGGATTTTGAAAGGGGCATTCAAGAGATAAGGAAAAATCTCCAAAAGCTGGAAGGAGTGGAAGAAGTTCAGTTCAGCCATGAATGGCTGAATAGGCTCGATCCATTGATGAGGAATATGGCTCTGGCGGGGGTTTTCATGGGAATAGCCCTCTGTTTTGGCGTACTCTTCATCCTGACCAATACCATTAAGCTGGCGATCTATGCCCGCAAGGACGAAATTGAAATACAGAAGATGGTCGGCGCCTCAGACTGGTTTGTAAAAAAGCCGTTTGTCTTTGAGGGTGCGGCGATAGGGGCTGCAGGTGGAATCGGTTCTCTGCTAATTCTTCTATTGGGATACCTGGTTTTTGCGGCCAAGAAGATTCATTTTCTGGGCCTTATCACGCTTGATTTTGTTTTTCTACCCGCAGGATACATTCTTCTTCTTCTGTTTATCGGTATTGCCCTGGGGGTTGTGGGCAGCCTAATTGCAGTGTCCCGTTTTATTTCGACCTAAACATGATCCTGGATTTTTTCCGCCCTCCCAATCGGAGTTCATTCATCAATTCCTGATATGGAAAACTTTCTCAGATTCATGACAAAAAGAGTGGCGTCCGTTTTCGCGGCGGGGCTCTTTTTTTCTGCTCTCATCTCTTTTTTTCCCATATGCATTTCGTGGGGCTTGTCTCCGACCGAGAAATCTCATCAGATGGATGAGATTGAATCTCTACTATCCAGCGAAAAAGAGAGGCTTACCCATGTGAATTCCCGTGAAAAGGATCTTCTCATGGAGCTGGAGGGGCTGGAAAGAGAACTCAAAGAAAAGAAAGAGGCCATTTCGGCGCTGCAGGAGGAGATAGGAAAGACGGAAGCTGAAGCAGGTCGTTTAAAAATAAGACATGTTGAAGCGAGAGGGCTGGAAAAGGAAGCCGAAAGCGTTGTGATGCAAAGATTGATTGCTATGTACAAATATGTGAAACAGGGGTATGTTAAAGCCTTGGCGGATGTGGAGGAGCCCTGGCAGTTTCTCAGGCGGGTGAAATATTTGAAGGCGGTCATGGCTGAGGATCGGGAGGATCTTGCAAAGGTGATGGATCTGGCCATGGAACGTCGCCTGGAAGCAAAGGAAACTGAAAAGAATCTATTGGCAGTTGGAGAGGTTTACCGTAAAGAGCAGAGCGTTCTTGAAAACCTGAAAGCTTCCGTCAAGGATAAAGTCTTTCGGCTTGTGACCATTCACAAAGAGAAAGAATTTTACGAAACTTCCGTGAGGCAGCTGCGGAATGCGTCAGTGGATTTGAAGCGGTCTTCCTCGAACATACGGAAGAGGAAAGTTGGGGATGTCGGTGTTTCCGAGAGTTTCGGCCAAATGAGAGGGAAGCTCCCGTTCCCTTTACAGGCCAGAATTGTTGAAGGAAATGAATACGCTGGAGGGGCAAGACGGGAACAGTCAAAAGGAGTGTTGATTGCACTGCCTGCAGGGGCTGATGTAAAGGCTGTTTTTTCAGGAAGGGTAGATTTCTCAGGCAAGTTGAAAGGATATGGTGAACTGATTATTATTAATCATGGAGAAAGATTTTTCACTGTATCAGCGCATCTGTCCAAAAGAAACAAGATAGAAGGGGATCTGGTGCAAAAAGGCGATGTAGTCGGTTTGGCGGGGACGGATGGGATTTCAGAGGGTTCAAGGTTTTACTTTGAAATCAGGAAGGGCGGAAGGAATCTTGACCCAATGGAGTGGTTTGCGCTAAAATAGGCTTTCAAGATCCGGGGCGGAATAATCGGGAAGGTGAGGAAAGGAAACCCTTTCGATGATTACTCTTGAACCGGACGGGTAGAGGTAAAAGGTTCATTCGAGAAGGAGTTGGGAATTGAACAATTTAAGGAGATGCACATGCTAATTTTAAAAAAGAAATTCGTCGTAAATATTGCAATACTGTGTGCCCTTGCAGTGGGGTTGCTTTTCTTCCAGGGCAGTGGCGGGGAGGTGAAAGCGGATACCGACACCAAGGAGGTGTATAAGAATATAGAGATTCTTACGGAAGTCCTCAGGCAGATCGAGAAAAACTATGTGGAGCCTGAAGACTCTCAGAAACTGATTTACGGCGCCATAAGGGGGATGGTGAAAACCCTTGATCCCCATTCATCGTTCATGACCAAAGAAGAGAATGCCGAGTTGATGGTGGAGACGCAGGGTAGCTTTTCCGGGATTGGTATTGAAATTACCATTAAAGATAAGGTCCTGACGGTAGTTTCGCCGATTGAAGACACCCCGGGCTATAAGGCCGGGCTTAAAGCGGGCGACAAAATTGTGAAGGTTGGAGATGAGTCCACTATGGACATGACCCTCATTGATGCGGTCAAGCAGATCAGGGGCCCCGAGGGAACGGATGTCAAGTTGACGATTGTCCGAGAAGGTGAAGAAAAGCCGTTGGAGTTTTCCATCACCCGCGGAGTCATTCCACTGAAGAGTGTTCGATATTACTCTCTCTCACCGCAAATAGGATATGTAAGGATATCCAATTTCCAGGGAAATACCTCCGAAGATCTGGTTTCCGCCTTGAAAGATCTTGAAGAGGGCGGGAAAATGAAGGGGCTCATTGTTGACCTCAGGAACAACCCCGGGGGTTTGCTTTCTCAGGCCATTGATGTTTCTGATCTCTTCCTCGATTCAGGGGTTATTGTGACTACGAAAGGGAGGAGCAGCTCTCACAATATCAAGGCATCTGCTCACAAGGAGGGAACAAAAAGGGATTACCCGATTGTGGTTCTGGTGAATGGGGGAAGTGCCAGCGCATCGGAGATTGTTGCAGGAGCGCTGCAGGATAATAAGCGGGCGCTTATCCTCGGGTCGAGGACATTTGGAAAAGGATCGGTACAGACCATCCTTCCCCTTTCTGACGGCTCCGGACTTCGATTGACAACGGCTCGGTATTACACACCGAGCGGAAAATCGATCCAGTCAAGCGGAATTACACCTGACCTTGTCATCCCATTCGAGATTGGTGAGAAGAAAGAAAAGAAAAAGGCCCCGGAGTTTATTCGAGAAGAAGATCTTAAAGGGCATATGCCTTTGGAGGGAGAGAAAGAAACGAAAGTAATCACCAACGAAAAATTGACGGAAAAGCAGAGAAAGGCCCGGGAACTCCTGGATAGGGACAATCAGGTGCAGGAGGCATTTCGCATCCTGAAAGGTTGGGATATCTTCTCCGGGCTCAAAAGCGGTTCTTGATCTTCCCGATAAAGGCAAAGTCTATCGGGATGAAAGAAGAAAGCAAATTCTTCTTTCGTCCCGAAAAACTGGTTGACATTATCGCCGGGGGAAAGTAAAAAGCGGAACTCATCTTTGTCTGCAATGGTCACGGAGTCGACGGCCATATTTATTTGTCGAAAATGTTTTTTTAGCAAAGAAAGTTGTTGACATAAAGAATGGGTGGGAGTATAAAGATAAATTCTTTCGGCGATACGATTTTTGAGAAAAGATTGATTTCTTGCTTGACAATATAAGTCGGAAGATGTAGTTTGGAAGGACGATGTTTTTGTTGTTTTGCTCTT
>JBBSAR010000151.1:0-8503 GCA_038252125.1 Desulfatiglandales bacterium | reverse complement strand
TTATACACAGGATAACCCCGATAAAAAGATGAAGTGGGTTGTGGATGCCCGAGAAGTTCGGCTTTCGGGAGACAGAAAGAACGTGGAGTTTTTTGATTTTAAATTGAAAGTGGAACCTGAAAACAGGCCCTGGTTTACGCTCAATGGCAAAAAGGGAAACTATTCCAAGGACTCGGGGAAAATAGAGCTTTTCGGGAGCATTGATGGGGTTTCCAGCGACGGCTACAGGATTCTCACTGAATACCTGCTCATCAATGAAGAGGAAGGACTACTCAGCACCGATAGGCCTGTGAGGATATTCGGCCCTTTTTTTGAGGTCGAAGGAAAAGGTCTTTTTGCCGATATGAAACAGGAAAAAATAAAAGTATTATCCGATGTTACGACGACTATCAGCCAGGGGAGTTAGAAATAAAATGTTCTGCTTAAATCGTGCCCTTTTCCTGCTTGTCATCTCCTTTCTGATGATTTGTGCATCTATCGGTCCCGTGCTTTCCGGAGAAATTGACGGGAAAATCGGTCTTAAAAACCAGGGAAAAATCGTTATTAAATCGGATACTCTGGAAATGGACAACAAAAAGAAAATGGTGACCTTCACGGGAAAGGTAAGCGCGAAAAATAATGACTTTACCATGGACTGTGAGAAAATGGTCGTTTATTATAAGAGCGCGCCATCCAAAAAAGGGGCCGAAGAAACCTCGACGGAGATAGACAGGATTGTTGCTACGGGAAAAGTGGAAATTGTCCGCTCCCTGGGGGGGACCGCTTCCGCGAACAATGCCGTATATCATCAGGCTTTAGAGACGCTTGTCCTGACCGGCAGTCCGGTTGTGAAGCAGGAAAACAATTATGTGGAAGGAAATCGCATTACGCTTTATCTCAAGGAAGACAGAAGCGTTGTGGAAGGATCCGGCGACAATCGGGCCAAGGCGGTGATTTTCCCGGGCCAGGAGAAAACGGGGACGGGCCAGTAATGTCATTTAAAGATCTTTTGCGGGCTGAAGGACTGGTAAAGATCTACGGTGCAAAAAAAGTTGTCAATCAGGTTGACATCGTTGTCCATAGACGGGAAATTGTCGGGCTTCTAGGTCCAAACGGCGCAGGCAAAACCACAACTTTTTACATGATGGTAGGGCTCACGCATCCGGATAAGGGTCGTGTTTTTCTGGATGGGGAGGATATTACCGTAGACCCTATGCATTTGAGGGCAAGAAAAGGAATCAGCTATCTTGCCCAGGAACCCTCCATATTCAGAAAGCTGACGGTTCGGCAAAATCTGCTCGCTATTTTGGAGATCCTGAATATTCCATCCAGCGAGAGAAAATCGCGGCTTGAAAACGGTTTGACGGAACTGGGAATTTCCCATCTGGCAGGGCAGAAGGCCATGTCCCTTTCCGGAGGGGAAAGAAGAAGGCTGGAGATTTCCAGGGCATTGATTACTGAGCCGCGGTTCATGCTGCTGGATGAGCCTTTTGCAGGGATAGACCCTTTGGCGATCAATGATATTCAGCAGATTATCCGACAATTACGAGACCGCGGCCTGGGTGTGATTATCACGGACCACAATGTTCGGGAAACCTTGAGTGTGTGCGATAAGGCCTATATCATCAGTCAGGGTGAAATTATTGTGGAGGGACCTCCCGACAAAATTATCTGCAACGAAGTGGCAAGGAGCGTTTATCTTGGAGCAAACTTTGACATGTGACTTTCCCTTATGTCCCATATGGGATAAAGCCACTGGAATCTGTTTCCGGCACGGTTATTTATGGCATTAGAACTGAGACAATCTTTGGGGCTTGCACAGCAGCTCATTATGACCCCTCAGTTGCAGCAGGCGATCAAGTTGCTGCAGCTTTCGAGGCTTGAACTCCTCGATACAATTTCGCTGGAAATTCAAGAAAATCCCACGTTGGAGGAAACGACAACAGGGGATAGCGACCTGGAAATTCGAAACGAGGATGCAAAAGAGGATGATTTCAAAGACCCTTCGGATTTTCATGAAGTTACTGTGCAAGAGCGAGCCAGGGACGATATTGACTGGGAAAACTATCTGTCTGAATATAACACCGGTTGGGCTTCGTCGCATTATGAAGAAAGAGAAACGCCGTCATTTGAGAATATGACGGCCACCAAAACAAATCTGCCGTCACACCTTATCTGGCAGCTCAATATGAGCGACCTCAGTGACAGGGAAAAGGAAATCGGCATTTATATTATAGGAAATCTGAATGATGCAGGATATCTTGCGATTCCTCTTGAAGAAATTGCGGACGATCTGGGATCGCCGCTGGAAGAGGTCGCCGAGACATTACGCATTATTCAAAATTTTGATCCTGTCGGAATCGCTGCACGGGATACCAGGGAATCGTTGCTTATCCAGGCAGGATTTAACGGTTTTGGCGGAACCATTATTGAAAAAATTATCGAGGAACATCTCAAGAATATCGAGGAAAGGAAATATGGGGAGATAGCCGCGGCCCTTTCCGTGTCTCTCGATGATATTATCGCGGCCGTCACGGTGATTCAAGGATTCGATCCCAGGCCCGGGCGAATCTATTCTGATGAAGAAACCATCTACATCACCCCTGATATTTACGTATTCAAAGTAGGGGACAAATATGAAATTGTTCAGAATGAGGATGGATTGCCCAAGCTGAGAGTCAATAACTACTATAAGAGTATTTTGCAAAACGAGACCCGCGTCCCGGAAAATACCAAGACCTATATCCAGGAAAAGATGAGATCGGCGGCGTGGTTGATCAAAAGCATCCATCAGCGGCAGAGGACCATATTCAAGGTCACGGAGAGTATTGTAAAGTTTCAAAGAGACTTTTTAGACAAAGGGATTGCCCATTTGAAACCCCTTGTCCTGCGCGATGTGGCCGAAGATATAGAGATGCATGAATCCACGGTAAGCAGAGTAACGACCAATAAGTACGTTTACACCCCGCAGGGCCTTTTTGAGTTGAAGTTCTTTTTTAACAGTTCCATCAACACCGTGGATGGAGACTCCGTAGCCTCTGAATCCGTAAGGGAGCAGATCAGGAAGCTCATTAAAGGCGAAAACAAGGCAGCCCCATTGAGCGACAAAAAGATTGAAGAAATCATGAAAGGTCTTAATATAAACGTTGCGCGTCGCACTGTCGCCAAATACCGGGAGTCAATGGGGATTCTTCCTTCACGAAAAAGAAAAAATCCCTTTTGCAAGGCGGGTGCTTGAATTTCTGTGCGGGGTTTCTTTAAGGAACGGGGAGGGCCTTCGAAATGTTTTCCGGAGCCCTGTTCCGGGAAAATTACCACTTCATACAACTTTTTGAGGAGGCCTTATGGATATTATGGTGACATTTAGGCACACGGAACCGATTGAAAGCTTGAAAATTTATGCGGAAGAAAAGGTTGGCAAGCTAAAGAAATTCCTTGATTTTCCGCTGGAAGCTCACATCGTCCTGAGCGTCGAAAAATTCAGGCATATCGCGGATGTGACAGTCAGTGTGAACGGGACCAGGATTAAAGCCGTCGAAGAGACGGGCGATATGTACTCCGCCATAGACAAAGTCATGGACAAGGTGGAGGCACAGGTGAAAAAGCACATATCCAAGATAAGGAACCACCGTACGGAGGGTGCCAAGAACGAAGAGCGCGTCGAAGTGGAAGATCTGGGCGCCGTTAAAGAGTTTTCAGAGGAGGGACCTGTTATTGAAGTGGAAAGGATGGTCGCAAAACCCATGGATCCGGAAGAGGCAGCCATGCAGTTGCCTCTCCTTAAACAGGATTTTCTTGTTTTCAGAAATGCCAAATCGCGGGAAATCAATGTGATCTATAAGAAGAGCGACGGAAACCTGGGCCTTATTGAACCCTCCAGTTAGATTCGCCTTTACCGCATGGCGTTTAAAAATATCTTGCAACGTTTTGTGCCCATGGGAGATAGCTATTGGAATTAAACGATGAAACTTTCTGAAATAATAAAAAAAGATCATATCATTAGTGAGCTTAAGGCGAGTGATAAGAAAAGCGTCTTGGACGAACTCGCGGAAGTCGTTTCACAAAATGACCCCTATATTGACAAGGGTCTCCTTGTAAGGGTCCTTCTGGAGAGGGAACAACTGGGAAGTACTGGAATCGGAGACGGTGTAGCCATCCCGCACGGAAAACTGCCAGGCGTAAAGAGACCGATTGTGTCTTTCGGGAGAAGTGTCAAGGGGTTGGACTTCGACTCCATGGATGGACAGCTTGCCTACCTCTTTTTCCTCCTTCTGGCTCCTGAGAACTCTTCCGGGATCCATTTACAGGTTCTCACACGGATTGCAAGGATACTGAAAAGCAGTGCTTTCAGGAAAGAGCTTATGAGTGCGGGGACACAGGAAGATCTCTATCGAATTATCATGCAATCCGATGAGGATTTTGAGCATTAACACATATTCATAAAGGTTAATAATAGATATGATTGGATTGTTGATTATTTCTCATTGTGATCTGGGAAAGGAATTTCTCAATGCCGCGGAATTGATTTTGGGGCGGCTGGAAGCTTCTGATTACGTATCCATTACCCAGACAACCGAGAGTTCGGAAATGCTGAAAGAGATCTCTCGGAAAATTACCAACCTGAACAGTGGTCAGGGCGTCCTTGTCCTGACGGATATGTTTGGCGGAACCCCATCAAACCTGAGCCTTTCTTTTCTAAAAGAAGAAAAAGTGGAGGTTTTAACAGGAGTAAACCTGCCCATGGTTATTGCCGTTGCCAGGGACAGGGATACTTTAACCTTAAGTGAACTGGGACAGAAGGCCGAACAGGCGGGCAAGAGAAGCATTACTCTGGCGGGAAAACTGCTTAAATCGAAATGATTTCTATTGTTGAAATGACTCCGAATAGTTTTCAGTTGTTTCAGAACGAGATCTTGCACATCGAAAATGCCTCTTTTCTTTCCCCATGGAGCGTCCGATCTTTTACTGAAGAGGTGGACAGGCTTATTTCGCGATTTTTAGCTTTGAAGGTTGACAGCCGTTTGTCCGGTTATATCTGTTTCTGGATTTTTGCCGGTGAAATTCATCTGATGAAAATGGCTATCCATCCTGAAATGAGAGGAAATGGTTTGGGGTTTTTTCTCCTGACCAGGATGATTGAGGAAGGAAGATCTGAAAAGTCCGAGAGAGTATGGCTTGAAGTTCGTCTCTCCAATGATGCTGCAAGGGCCCTTTATGGGAAGGCAGGATTTACAGAGATAGGGCGTAGGAGAGGATATTACAATAACGGGAAGGAAGATGCCCTTGTTATGACTTTGAATATATAGACCTTTACTATTAATTACCGCTCAAGGAGGCAGGAAATGGCGCTAAAAACGGCTATAAATGGTTTTGGACGTATTGGCAGAATGGTTTTCAGGGCAGGGCTCAGCAATCCGGATATTGAATTTGCGGCCATTAATGATCTGACCGATCCTTCAACACTGGCTCATCTGTTGAAGTATGATTCCGTCCACGGGAGGCTTGGAGCGGAAGTGTCAAGCACCGATCATTCCATTATTGTGAATGGCCGGGAAATTGAGATTCATACGGAAAGAAATCCGGCAAGTCTTCCCTGGGGCAGCCTGGGCGTCGAGACGGTATTTGAATGCACGGGTCTCTTCAGAGACAGGGAAAAGGCCTCCGGGCACATAGAGGCCGGCGCCGGAAAGGTTATTATTTCCGCTCCCGGGAAAGATCCTGACATCACCATCGTGATGGGGGTCAATCAGAATGAATACGATGCGGGCAAGCACCACATCGTGTCCAATGCCTCCTGTACAACCAACTGCCTTGCCCCGGTATGCAAAGTGCTTCTGGACAATTTCGGGATTGAAAAAGGGCTGATGACCACGACCCATTCTTATACCGGGGATCAGAGATTGCTCGATTTTCCTCACAAAGATCTGCGAAGGGCAAGGGCTGCCGCGCTTTCCATGATTCCCACGACCACCGGAGCGGCTAAAGCTGTAGCCCTCGTGCTTCCCAAGCTAAAGGGCAAGCTGAACGGAATGGCCATACGTGTTCCCACCCCCAATGTTTCCGTGGTTGACCTTGTTGTACAACTAACAAAGACGGCCACTGTAGAAGAGATCAACGGCGCCATGAAAAATGCCGCTGAAAATGATCTGAAGGGCATTTTGGCCTATAGCGAAGAGCCTCTTGTTTCCATCGATTTCAACGGAACGTCCGTGTCCTCCACGCTGGATGCCCCGTCAACCATGGCTATAGGCGATATGGTGAAAGTATTATCATGGTACGACAATGAATTCGGCTACTCCAACCGCATGATCGATCTGGCGCTGTATATGGCCGGCAAGTAACCCTCATGATGTGAGGAAAAGTCCTGCGGCTGCATTGTTTTTTATTTTTTGCGAGGCTACCCTTTTTTTATCGGAGCAAGAGAAAAATGTTTGAAAGAACACCGATGATTGCCGGCAATTGGAAAATGAATCTGCGCCCTGACGAGGCAGTCAAGCTGATTGAAACCATATCTTCCGAAACGAGTGACGTGGAGGGGGTTGAAATCCTCGTTGCGCCCCCGTTCACCCTCCTTTCGAGAGTGCGAAAGGCCATAGGGAGTGCCCGAATCTATTTGGCCGGCCAGAATATGCACTGGGAAATAGGGGGCGCCTTTACCGGAGAAATTTCGGGGAGGATGCTGCAGGATGCTACCTGCACCCATGTTATTTTAGGTCATTCGGAAAGACGCCAACTATTCAACGAAACCGATGAAATGGTAGATCTAAAAGTGAAAGCGGCTTCTTTTCTGGGACTGATTCCCATTGTGTGTGTGGGGGAAACGCTTGAGCAGCGAGAAGCGGGACAGAACTTTGAGGTGATCAAGACACAACTGGATTTGTCTTTGAAGAACTTCAAGGCGGATGAAAAGATGCCGCCCTCCACCATCCTGGCATATGAACCGGTGTGGGCTATCGGCACAGGTCTTACCGCTACTCCGGACCAGGCGCAGGAGGTCCACCAGTTTATCCGGCAGTGGATTGAAAACGAATTTAATTCCGGAACGGCGGCGCAGGTGAGAATCCTTTACGGGGGAAGCGTGAAACCCGATAACGTTTCCGATTTGATGTCCCGACCGGATATTGATGGTGCGCTTGTGGGTGGTGCAAGTCTGAAAGGGGATTCCTTTGTGAAGATTATCCGTTTTCAGGGATAGTGCGGTTCGGCCATGGTTTGCATTTGGAAAATGGAAACGATTTGAATTTTTTAGTTGCAAACAATTTTGAGGTAGTGTATCTTTACAGATTAAGTTTTCAAATAAGTCCTTTTTATGTTAACGAGGCCGTGAAATGGTTCCCATACTAATTATCATTCATATCTGCATCTGTGTCGCTTTGGTTCTTATCGTGCTTCTTCAAAAAGGGAAAGGGGCCGGCATGGGTGCGGCTTTTGGCGGATCCAGCCAGACAGTTTTTGGAAGTACCGGAGCTACATCTTTGCTGCATAAAGTTACCACAGCCATCGCGGTGGTTTTTATGCTTACCTCCCTGAGTCTTTCCTTTTTTATCGGAAAGGGAGGCCCCTCCTCCGTGATGGAAGACGTCACGCCGGTCACGCCGCCCGTGCAGCAGACACAGCAGGCGCCTGCGCAACAAAAGGTGCCCGTTCCGGTTGAAACTCAGGAGAAAAAGTAGTCGAAAAACATAGTTGCCGAAGTGGTGGAACCTGGTAGACACGCTATCTTGAGGGGGTAGTGGGCCACGCCCGTGCGGGTTCAAGTCCCGCCTTCGGCACCATAATTCTTTTTAAAGAACGGTTTCAGTGACTTACTGGAGCCGTTTTTCTTTATATGCGGAAATATGCGATTTTTGTACCCCCCAAGTAATGCTTTCTCAGGTCCTTCCCTGCCCATTCCTGGAATCCAATGGCCATATATATCCACTGTGTAATGGCGATCGAGCAGTGACCCAACTGCTGTTGGATATATGCAGGACTTTTGTGCACCATTAGAAGATTTGTGGCGTATGCGTGTCGCAAATCATACAGATGCTTCTCGGATGTGCGTGCATCTTTTTCCATGGCAATCTATGATAATGGGTTCTCAGGAATTGCATCAGGAAAAATAACGGCATTTTCGGGAAGCGATGATGGCAAGTGCCCAGCAATTCCCGCTTATGACATTACCGGATTTATTTTTTAAGATTTATGAAAAATGAACATTGTCATTAGGAACTATTGCTGGAAATTTTTCGAAATTCTTTATTCAGCCAATCAGTTTTTTAATGAGCGGAGGCCGAAAACAAGACATAAAACCAGACGTACATGGTTTACGGCAAAACTGTACGTTATTGGCAGGTGCCAATTTGTTAGAATTGATAATTTTCGTGCATTCGGATTTTCCATACTGAATTCACGCGCTGTCATATAAGATAATCGGTGCTTGGAATTTTATTCCGTAAAGGAGAGCTTCGTAAAGCATCTTCATCGATTTGAGGGCGAAGTCTCTGAACAAGGATCTCATACGATCCCACAGCTCTCTTTTGCT
>JBBSAR010000150.1:0-8600 GCA_038252125.1 Desulfatiglandales bacterium | reverse complement strand
GATCCGGTTGATACGCAAGTCGTGGAAAAACGTATTCCAGATCGCCTCGTCCATACCCCGTTTTCACCAGAATTCCTTTCATTCCTGCCCGGTGGGCCATCTTGATATCGGAACAGCGGTCCCCTATCACATAGGAAGCGGAAAGCTCAATGGGAAAATCTTTTACAGCCTGATCGATCAGGCCTGTCCCCGGCTTCCTGCACGTGCAGCGCTCGTCGTATTCCGGCACGCTTGCACCCGGATAATGGGGGCAAAAATAGATGCCGTCGAGGACGGCGCCCTCATTTTTCAATTCGGATTTCATGCTGTCATGGATTCTATACACCAGATCAACGGGGAAATAACCGCGGCCGACTCCCGACTGGTTGGAAACCACGATGCTCAAATAGCCGTTCCGGTTCAAGAGCCGGATCGCCTCCGCAACGCCCGGCAACAGCACGAAGCGGCTTTCATGGTTGATGTAACCCATCTGCTCGTTTATGGTTCCATCCCGATCCAAAAATACAGCCGGTTTTTGTTTTTTAATGGTCATTTCTCAAATCCTGCATAGCCTTCCACACTTCTTTCACCTCGATTCCGGTCATGCACCGATGATCCGTGGGGCATTCCGATTTCAGGCAGGGGCTGCAGTGCACCCGGTGATTCACCACCCGTATCCGTTTCCCCATGGGACCCGTCGCGACCTGATCGGTAGGGCCGAAAACCGCAACAGTGGGCACATTCAGAGCGCAAGCCACATGCATCAGCCCTGAATCGTTGGTGACAAAAATATCGCACATACCCACCAGTGCCATCGCCTCCCGCAAAGAGGTCCGGCCGCAAAAATCGGTGGCCTTATGCTTCATGGCCGCGATCACTTCTTTCCCGATCGCCATTTCCGCCGCGCTTCCGAACACCAGCGCCCTGGCGCCCCACTTTCCCATAGCCAGGTCGCCGATGGCGGCAAACCTCTTCGGGGCCCATCTTTTTGCCCCCCCGAAAATAGCTCCGGCGTTGAGTCCCACAAGCGGAGTTCCCTCTTCTATGCCGGAAGCCCGCAGCCGTTGCGCTGCTAATGCCCGTTCCTCGGCGGACAGATGAAGGACGGGATTCCTTCTCTCCGCCTTCAGACCCAGTCTTTGAAGAAGGGACAGATAGTACTCCACCTGGTGGACATTCAAAACATCCCCGGTCCTCGGGACGCCGTGCGTTAACAGAATTCCACGGCCATCAGTGTTATAACCCGCCCTGAGCCGCACCCCCCCGGTCCAGGAGATGAAAGCCGCCTCAAAGGCATTCTGGAAAAGAATGGCCAGGTCGAAAGATCCTTTTCTCACGGTCCCGATCACCCGAAGAAGCTCTCCAAAACCCGTAAATGCGCCGCCGCCTTTCCGTATGATCAAGACCTCATCCACCGCCGGATGATTCCTGAAAACAGGCTCTACCCACGGTTTCGCGAGGACCGATACAACACTCCCTGGAAAATTCTCTTTCACGGCTTCGAGCGCAGGGAGCGTCATAACCGCATCACCAACCCAGTTGGTGGAACGAACCAGTATCCGATCTATTCCTGTCCTGTCTATTCTCTTTGAATTCATTCCCCTCTTTGTACCGTATCTTTTCCAGAAATCTGTTTTTGAATAGAAATCAATGGCTTTTCCCGAGACTTCCGGATCATTTTAAAAAAGCCTTTTCGATCGTCAAGGATGGAAAACCTGATGGTTAGATAGGCCATTTGAGAGCGAGGCTGTTCCAGGGAGGCGATTCTTGTCCAGTCTTTTTCAGTGGTGACAGCCAATTCCGCATGCATGCTTTTTTGAACCCTGAAAATCTCCTGAAGATCCTTTGCACGAAACCGATAGTGATCTCGAAAGGCGAAAAGCCTCACCACTTGCGCTCCTGCCTCCATCAACGTTTCCCGGAATGCCTCAGGGGAACCGATTCCGGCAAAGGCGACAATACGTCTGCCTTTCAAGAATTCCGGCCCATGGAAATCCCCCGTGTGCGGGATGATAACCCTTTCAGGGATGTGATCGGCGTGGAAACAGGGGGTCGAGCCAAGTGCTTCTTTAAGGATGGCGGGGGCGCCAAAGTCTCTCCCGGATTTGCCGGCCCTTGTAAGGATACAGGCATCCGCCCTTCTTATTTCCCTCAGAGGCTCTCTCAGAGGTCCCCAAGGGAGAAGATGGCCATTGCCGATAGGGTTTAGCGCATCCAAGAGGACAACATTCATATCCCTTGCCAATCTGATGTGCTGATAACCGTCATCAAGAATAAAAAAATCCGACCCGAATTTCCTGTGCGCGTACAAACCCGCTTTGTACCGCTCATTTGCAACAATAACAGGCACCCCGTCAAGTCTTTTCGCCAAAAGGCACGGCTCATCTCCGCTAAGAAGGGGGTCGAGCCGCACTTCTTTCCCATCGGAGACCTCCAGAACTTCCTGGCCGTGACTGCCTCCGTAACCTCTCGTTAGCACGGCAACTTTCGCCCCTTCCCGGGCGGCCCACTCAGCCAGCATGACCACCGCGGGAGTTTTTCCCGTGCCGCCTGCCGTCAGATTACCCACACTTACAACAAATCCTGGCAATCGCATGACTTTCAAAGAACCCGCATAATATCTCCGCAAGCGCAGTCGAACCCCTGCACCATAAAAAAAGGAACAAACGCTCAGAGGCAGCGTCGAGCAGTTCCATCTTGTCCGGTTATGGATCCGATTCCAGTCGGGTTCCGAAAATAAATTCATCAATAATCCGCTCTCGGATTTATCATTTCAAGCGCCCGCTCAAGCGCCCCGCTGTTGGATTTCACAAAGGCCCTGGCTTGCTCGCCCATCCTGCGGCATTTTACACCATCCAGTAAGAGACCTTTTAAAGCATCATGAAGGCTCTCTGCATCATCAACACGCAAACCGCCTTCCCATTCAAGAAGCATGGAAGACATCAAAACAAAATTCTGGGTATGGGGACCGAAGAGTACGGGACAACCAAAACTGGCCGGTTCAAGAAGGTTATGCCCTCCGACGGGAACGAGGCTGCCGCCGACAAAACTTACCTTTGCAAGACCGTAAATCCTTCCCAACTCTCCCATGGTATCCAGGATAAGAACATCCCAGACATCATCTTCTATCCCTGAAAGCCTGCTTCTCAAAACTCCTTTCAACTCTCTTGTTAAAACCATTTCCATGATCTCACGAGACCTTCCGATATCCCTCGGAGCCAGTATAAGACATAAACCGGAAATTGAAACACGCATCTTTATAAAGGCATCCAACAGGATCTCTTCCTCGCCCGCATGGGTGCTTCCCGCCACCCATAGAAAAGCGCCGGGTTTGATTTTCAGCGTGCGCAACCATTCCTCTTGCTCCTTCCTGCCCATGCCCACCCATTCCTGGTCGAATTTGATATTTCCAATGGTCCTGACTTTTCCTTCCGGAATACCGATTCTGAGTAGTCGATTTCGGTCCAGATCCGATTGCATCAAGCACCATTCAAACGGATCAAAGAGCCTTCGGACAAAAAATCGCGCCTTATTGTAAGCCTTGAAAGTCCGGGGCGAAATCCGGCCATTCACCAAAATGCTTCTTACCCCTTTTCTTTCGAGCCAATCAAGCAAACCGGGCCAGATATCCGTCTCCACCAGGATGAAAACCGACGGCTGAATATGGAGCACGAACTTCCGCAGAACCCACCATGCGTCCAGAGGCATAAACTGCAGTATGACATCCCTGTTTTTCAGTTTCTCCCTTGCCACCGACATTCCGCTTCTGGTCGTAACCGTAAAAACCACTCCCTGATCTGGATATCTTACCTGAAGGGCATCCACAAGGGGGAGTGCCGAAATAACCTCTCCCACGGAAAGGGCGTGAATCCAGATACGGTTTTTGCCAGGGAAAGGGAAGTTTGAATCCAGAGCGAATCTGTCTCTCAGTCGCTGGTTCCGCACAAAACGTTTAAGCGGAAGGAAGAAAAAAAGGGGGAAGGTCCAGATAAAATGATACAAAAACATAAAGAAGTTTCTATAACCTCACGGGGAGTTCAATGATGAATTTTGTGCCTTTTGGCTTATTGTTCTGAACGCGGATAAACCCGTTATGATCCGTAACAATGGTATTTACGATTGCAAGACCAAGTCCGGTTCCCTGTTTCTTGGTGGAAAAGTAAGGTTCAAACAGGAGTTCTTTGTTTTCAGTACTGATTCCATTCCCATTGTCGGCGACTTCAATGCTGAGTATTTTCAGAATATTGTCATATTTCAAATGCACTGAAACAAACCCCTGCCCTTCAAGAGCCTCTACCGCATTATCGAAGAGATTGATCATGACCCTCTTCATCTGTTCCCTGTCAAGATCGAAAACCGGCGTATCCTCGGGTGGAACAAAAATAAATTCAATATCTTTGTGGGCCTCCCGGTAAAGATTCAGTGCTTCGGATATGATCTTCCGGATATCCGAAGGAACCGGATTCGTGGCCGGCATACGCGCAAAGTTGGAAAATTCATTCACAAGACGCTTTAATTCCTCCACCTGCGTCACAATCATGCCGGTACATTCCTTGAAAACGCGTCCATCTTCGTCCGCCAGCACGGCGCCATATCGTTTTTGAAGGCGCTGGGCCGAAAGCTGAATAGGCGTAAGCGGATTCTTTACCTCATGGGCGATCCTTCTGGCAACTTCACGCCAGGCCGCCACTCTTTGCGCCCTTTCGATTTCACTAAGATCCTCAAACACGGCCACCAGCCCTAAATATCTTCCCCTGTCGTCACGAAGCACGTTCAGCGTGACCAGCAAGGTCAATCTTCTTCCACCGACCGAGAGCCTGATCTGTTTTTCCAGAAATCCTTTTTCGAACAGGCCCTCGTCACCCAGGAACTTTTCAAGTATTTTGCTGTAGTCCTGTTCAAGAACATCCCGATAATCCTTTCCGATAATCGCGGACGTCTCGATATTGAGCATCCTTTCGGCCGATTTATTAATGGTAAGAATGTTCCCCCGGGCATCCGCGGAAACAACACCGGCAGCAACGTTAGCCAGAACAATTTCCATGTAGAGCCGTCGTTGTTCCAGTTCCAGATTGCTCTCCACAAGCTCGCCGTGGGCATTTTCCAGTTTCTCCTTGCCGGTCTTGAGATCCCTGGTCATTCGATTAAAGGAATTGACCAGGACTCCCATTTCATCCTTTGTTTCCAAATCTATGAAAAAATCATAATCTCCCGACGCAACTCGATTTGTTGCTTCGGCCAGTTCTTTGATGGGAACCGTAATTTCTTTGGATAAATAAAAACCAAACCAGACAGAAGAAAAAATGATGAGCAGTGTGACAATAGACAGCGTAATCATGTGGCTGGCCTTGATAGGCGATTTCAGCATCTTAAGCTGTCTGTATTCCTGAAGCCCTTTTGAAATGGCATGAAGTCGGTTCACAAATACGCCGGGAACAAACTTGGACAATACAATGAGTCCAACAACAGCCTTGGATTTTGTCCTTGAAAAAACAGGGACAATCCCGTTGACCAGATCCCCATGCGCTGACGTTTGAATAAACTGGCTGTCCGTTCCCTTTTTTAGGCTGTTCCTGAGAATCTCGGAATCCGGTTTTTTAAAAGAACTCAGATCGATTCTATGACTTTTTGCGACGGCCATCATTTCAAGGTCCTGGGAGAAAACCATGATAGACGCCAGGCCGAATTCTTTCAGTTTTCCCCCGATATATCTCTCCAGGTCTTCCTTTTTTGAAGGGATCATCAGCCCTTCGTAACTGATAACCCTGCCAAAATTATTCCCAAAGGAAAGGATTTCGTCCGTAATTCCCTTGTAATGATCCTGGCCCACCTCCAGGGAATTCTCCAGGGATTGCTCCACCTGCAGATTAAACCAGTATTCAATGGATGAAGAGATGAATTGCACGGAAACAAAAAATAGGATCACGGTCGGTAAAAGGGTAAGGCTTACGAATGCCAGAACCAGTTTCGTCCTGAGTTTGGCGCCCATTATGCTCTTTTTTCTTTCAAAAAGAAGCTTTACGATATTTCTGACGGTAAGGAAAAGAAGGAGCAGAAGCAGGATAACATTAACATTAATGAGAGCAAAGGCGAGAATGCTGCTGGAAAAAGGAAGAGATGGTCCCAGATGAAAAAGGTTTCGCCCCACATAGATCAGGATGGATATTACGACCCCCAAAAGAATAATGAGATACCTTTCTTTCCGGCGGCGTTTGAGATCCAAAAATTCAGCTTTTAGATAATCCTTCATGAGGAGTGATGCAAGAAATCAGTATTTGAAATCAACAATGTACCAATCCGTTTCAAAATCCCAGAGTGAAAGGAAAAAGAAGACGTAATGGAAATAGAAAGGCAATCGTATTTTGTCCAGTTCCGCCATAATGCCGATCTGATAACGTACCCCTTTTTGAAGATTTTTCAGAGCAGTCACTTTATATCCCACCACTTCCGACATTAGTTTTCTCGCCTTATCGAAGTCCTTTACATATATTTCCTTGCCATCCCCTGCAGCGAGCTTCACAATGTAGATATTCTTGAGGTTGTCATATTTGATTTCATGGCTGATTTTGAGGTCGGCAATTTCTTTATCCCACCAAAAATCTCTCACCTCATCAAGTCTTATAAGGAAGGTGAAAACCGTGCTTACCCCATTATCAATGGCCTTTTTCATGTCTTCCGTGAAACAGTCCGTCACGGTAAAATACACAAGAAGGTCTTCATTGGAATTGGTAACCACGATATCCGTGATGCGTGCTTCTTCGGCCCAAACCGATCCACTCAAAAAGAACAGAAGGCTCAGGAAGACCGATAGGCATTTTGTAGCCTTTAAGAGTATGTTTTTGGGCGTTTTCATCATAATTTTGCTACACCCATTCTCGGCTTGATGAAATTCTACAGGATCAAGCGGCGACCCCACCGACATACATCTCCGCGAATAGGAGAACCAGTTCACATTTTTTTAAGATTTTTGAAATTCAGATGATAAGAGAAGTGTTCTGAAAAAGCAAGGCATATCAGGAAGACGTGTGTAATCAAAAGTCTTGGAAAGAATAATCCAGAGTATCCACAGAGGCTTTAAGGAAACCCCTGGATTAATGGGTTATTTCAGGAAAATGCCGGTTCAGCAAATCCAAAGGCAGGAATCTTCAAGCTGTTATTAGAATACTCCTCCGCGGTATCAAAAGAAAGACTCTTCCAGTGCCGTTTCGACTGGATCAGCTTTTCGAGCATCAGTTGATTCAAAAAATGTCCCGACTTCCGGACCACGAAATGTCCGATAACGGGGGCGCAGATGAGAGAAAGGTCTCCTACAAAATCCAGAATTTTATGTCTTACAAACTCGTCCTTAAACCGAAGTCCATCTTCGTTCAAAATCCTGAAATCATCAATAACAACGGCATTGTCCAGGGAGCCCCCCCGGGCAAGGCCATTTGCCTTCAGAGTCTGGACGTCCTTTAGAAATCCAAATGTCCTGGCCCTGCTGATTTCTCTGACAAAATCTCCTCCGGAAAAACACAATTCGTATTCCTGGTTTCTCAGCATGGGGTGCTTAAAATCGATCATATAGCTTATTTTCAATTCTTTTGACGGATGCACGGAGATAGATCGGTCTCCATCTTCAATCTTGAGGGATTTCTTCACCACAATAAAGCGTTTGGGCGCCTCTTGCTCTCTGATTCCAACGCTCTTGATCAAAAAAACAAACGGTGCGGAACTCCCATCCATAATAGGCACTTCAGGACCATCCAATCCTACCTGCACATTGTCAATTCCCAATCCATAAAAGGCAGCCATCAGATGCTCTATGGTTCCCACCCTGCAACCGTTTGCGCCAATGCTCGTAGCAAGCGTGGTGTCTTTCACGTTTTCAAATTTGGCTTCCACAACGGGACTTCCCGGAATGTCCCGTCGCATAAACCTGATTCCAGTACCGCACGGAGCAGGCCGGAGAGACATCTTGACCCTTTCACCACAATGAAGGCCGATCCCGGTACAAGAAACCTCATCACGAAGCGTACGTTGTTTATAATCCACTAAGCTTTCCTTTCTACTTAAGGAGAACAGGGTTTATCCTTCTCTCAAATTCAATTCCGTAAACGACTTTCCTGCACGATGACGCTACAATATAGATTCATTTAATCAGGCCGGAAAAAATAAACCATTTATTTTAATTCGCGAGAGGCAAAAGTTCCTGCATCAGCCATACAGAAAAACGTTTCTCAATATTTCTTAGCAAATGTCGTGCCATAGAAAATCGGTTGTCTTAAAGGAATACTACTATGTACATATACATATGAATTTATTAGCACTTTTTACACTACACCCCATTGGGAAAAGCCTCTGCAAGACTTTTTCAGATAGAGACTGTGGCAAAATAACCACAGAAGAAAAGTTCTGCCAGGGATCTTTCCATGCCACCTTCAAAAAAGGAGCTCCTTGCATTTGAGGCAGCTATCTTATAAGAAGGCAGGACATTTTATGAGTTTGTGAAAAAAAAGCAACAACCATTTCTGATCAAGAGGCCTAATGCCCAAAAATCGTGTATGGCCCTCGTTTTTGTTCATCTTCCCCTGACTTTTTCTTACGCTCTTTGTAACCTCCGTAAAGGCGGAAATAAGCAT
>JBBSAR010000149.1:0-8693 GCA_038252125.1 Desulfatiglandales bacterium | reverse complement strand
GAATGGCTTGAAGAAGATTCTCGCTTTCAAGAGCTATGGAAAGGCTTTGTTCCCTGGTGAGATAAATGACGATAATAAGCTTGATGGTGAAGGGCCCTTCCGGGTGTTTCAACCGCAAAAAACACCGTCCCCTCCGGATCAGCGCGCCACTGCGGCAGATCAGGCTGTAATCTGGCCGTACAACAATGACTGGGATCACAACGCCGGATTTTCGGCCAGAACGGTAACCATGATCCGGGTAGAGCCTCTTCCCGAAGGAACCACGGACATTGATGTCTATGAAGCCGGATGGAGCTATGTGGGCCAGGAAAAAGTAGTGGTCTACGGCGCCATCGCGGACCTTAACCAACCGGTTGCGAGTATCAGGGCCAATGGTCAGGCGGGGGCCATTACGGTTAACAAGGAAGATGCGGTATCCATCGCCGTCAGTCTCGCTTCCGGAAGCCGAACGCGCCAGCCGGCCGATTGGTGGGTCGCGGCCACGTATACGGTGGGCCCTCTATCGGGCTGGGTTACCTACGTGTATCCAACCGGCTGGACAACGGAACTCAAACCCTGCCTACAGGGAGGACTTGCGGATCTGTCTACGCCTTTTACGGTATTCGAGGGAACGCTTCCTGAAGGCGCCTATGATTTCTATTTTGCGGTGGACAATAACGCAGACGGTGTTCCCGATGCCACATGGTATGACAAGGTAACGGTGATCGTACAATAACGAGAGAGAACGTTTAACCGCCCATGAAAGTGTCATGGGTTGAAGGGAAAACGTAATAGTTTAACGAAGACAAACAAGGAGCGGAGCCGGAGACGGCTCCGCTTTTTTTGTTCGTTGCACTTCCTGCCGGGAAGATGCACAATGGAGAACAAATGGAAAAGTCAAATTATGATGGTCTTGAATCGCCGTCAATGATAAAGTGTAATCGTCCTATAAACAGAAGCCGGAAGAAAATGGAATGTGGCAAGGTGGTGAAGAGTTCCCTGTTCTTCGATAAACGCGGATATACCTTTGTAGAACTGATGGTGGTCATCGTCCTGATCGGGCTGATGCTCACCCTGACAGTTCCCCGGCTCAGAGAATCCCTGCTTACGGATACGCTGAAGAGCACGGTCCTGAAAATGGTGGGAACCATCAAATACGTCAGAAACGAGGCAGTGCGGGAACACAGGTCCTACGTGCTCCATTTCGATTTTGACACGGGCATTTCCTGGGCCGATTACCCGGACATGACGGAAGAAGAACGGACAAAGGCCAAAAAACTGGCCTTTTCTTTCCCGAAAGAAGCTCCTCTCATGGATGTGTGGTTAAAAGGAGAGGGGAAAAGAGGGAGCGGGGAAGCGCAAATCCTCTTCAGCGAAAGGGGCTATGTAAGGCAGTCAGTCATCCATATAGGTTCGGAGGAGGGCAAAAAATTCACCATTGTGCTGAGCCCCTTCTTAGGAAGAGTACAGGTGCTTGAAGATTATGTGGAATTTGAGAGTTCATAAGACCCGGGGATTTTGGGTTGCAGTTCACGGTGAAAGGAAATGAAGGATAAAAGCAGAAATGAGGATTTCGGGTTTACGCTTCTGGAGGTCATGGTTTCCCTGGCCATCATTGCTATCGCCTTGATGGCTGTTTTAGGCTCCCAGTCCCAGGGATCCTCCCTGGCCAATGAATCGAAATTCGATACGACGGCGGCCTTGCTGGCCCAGTCCAAGATGGCCGAAATGGAAGTCCGCGCCCTGAATGATCTGGGGTCGAGCTCCGGTGATTTCGGAGAGGATTTTCCCGGATACGCATGGGAGGTGTCGGTCCAGGGCCTTGCACTGGAAGAACTATCCATGGTATCGGAAAAGGTGAAACAGATCGATGTAACGGTCTCTTTGAGCAATGATCCGCGGAGACAATTCAGGCTCAGGGTTTATCGCTATTTTCCGGCAGAGACATAACAGATGGGGGGCACTCAGCAAAGGGATGGGGATAAAAAAGGTTTTACGCTATTGGAGATTCTGATTGCCATATTCCTGTTCGGCATCATTCTTTCGACCATTTTTGTATCCTATACGGGGACTTTCAGGATCATAGACAATACAAGTTCCCAGGCGGATGTCTATGCCATGGCTCGCATAACCATGGAAAGGATGTTGGAGGATCTGGGTTCCGTTTATGTCCCCGATGAGAAACCCGACGAGGTCGCGGTTGCCGACGTCCCTTTTACAGGGAGCGACAAAGAAATTGACGGGAACTATTTCACTTCGCTGCGTTTTCTTTCCACGGCCCATCTTGACTTTGAGCAGAAACAGACGTTTCCGGCTCCCGCGGAGATCGCCTATTTTGTACGCGAGATGGCCGGAGAAAAAACGCTCGCTCTTTATCGCTCGGACACGCCGAGGCGCCAAACATCTCCCGAAGAGGGATCGGGGGGGCTTCTTCTCTGTGACGGGCTGACCGATTTCAAATGTACCTATTATGATGCCGACGGGAGTGAAAAGGAGAGCTGGGGAACGACGGATAACTCTGCCAAGAAAGCCATTCCCGCCATGGTATCCATTTATCTGGAATTTAAAAACAACAGCAATCCCGAGGCGCCTCTGAAATTCAGGTCGGCAGTGGCCCTCCCCCCGGCCGGAAACAAGGATGAGAGCTCTTCTTAAAGACGACAAGGGTTTCGCATTGATTCTCACCATCCTTGTTATCAGTCTGATTGTTATGCTGACCCTTCAATTTAACGTTTCCATGAGGGAAGATCTCACCTCCTCCGTGAATTTCAAGGACGGCGTTCTGCTCAACGCCATTGCCAGATCGGGTTTCAACTGTGCCATGGGACTTCTTGCGGAAGATGGCGCGGAAAATGAATTTGATTCCCTTAATGAAATGTGGGCCCAGTCGCAGGGTTTTTCCGAGATCTCCGGTTCCATGTTTACGGAAGGCCGGTTTGTGGTGGAGATTTCAGATCTTTCCGGAAGGATACAAATTAACCAGCTTGTGGACGCGAATGGAAAGGTGGTCCAGGCCCAAAGAGAGCTACTGGAAAGATTCCTTGGTTCAGAGGAGTTCAGCATGGATCCGGAGGCCGTTACAAACCTCGTTGATGCCATCAAAGACTGGATAGACCCGGATGATGATGTAACCCGTTTTGGAGCGGAGAACGGATATTATGATTCCCTGGAAACGCCCTATTCCTGCGCGAACGCGCCCTTGCAATTTTTAAGTGAGTTGCTTCTCATAAGGGGAATGACAAAAGAACTTTTCTATGGCACAAAAGAGAGTCCGGGCATCGCAGGATATCTGTCTGTCTGCGGCGATGGCAGGATCAACATGAACACGGCTCCACCGCTGGTTCTCAAGGCCCTTTCAGAGGGACTGGACGATGAGATGGTGGGAGAGATGCTGTCCTATAGAATGGACGACCAGAATGACATGTCAAAACCTGGCTGGTACAAAGAGATACCGGGAATGGGGGATGTTGTCATCGATCCATCGCTGATAAGTACGTCGAGTTCCTGTTTTGAGATAAAATCCGCGGGAATAAAGGATGCCATGAGCCGGATTGTAACGGGTAAGGTCAGCAGGGAGAATCGAAGCAAGATTCGCATCCTTTCATGGAAGATTGAATAATGCCGTCAAAAATAACAGGTCTCCATATGGATGGCGATGCCATCGTCGCGGTCCAGGCGCGGGCCGGGCTGAAAGGATTTGAAATCATCTCCTGCGCAAGAATCGATGGCAGGGAGGGCTTCAAACCGGAGGAGAATTTAAAAACGCTTTTGGAAGCCGCAGATTTCCGGAGCGACAGATTCGTGTTACAGATCCCTGATAATGCCGTTTTTTTCAGAAACCTGTCCATGCCTTTCAAAGACACCAAGAAGATCAGACAGACCCTCCCGTTTGAAATGGAAACACTGGTTCCCCTGCCAGTTGAAGAGCTTGTGACCGATTTTGTGGCTACGGATAGTTCCGATAACGCTCGGGTCCTGACGGCCTCTGCAACAAAAGAATTCATTGCAGGATTCATTTCATGGATTCAACCATTTGGAATAATACCCGATATTTTGGAAGTGAGGGGTGCGGCACTGGCATCCTTCGTTGTCAATCAGGGTGGGACCATCGATCACGGCCTCGTGCTGGACATGGGTTCCGCATCGGCTTGCATGAGCCTCTTCATACACAGGCAGACGGTTCTGATCCGCATTCTGTCGTTCCGGGAAGCTTCTCTCCCGAAGATCCCGACGTCCCAAAACGGTACGGTTGCGCAAGGTTTACCGAAAGAAGAAGTGGAGGCCTATTTCAGGTCTCTGTGCACGGCCATAATCGATACCCTCCATGACTACCGGTATACCTCCTCTGAGTTTTCCGCCCCGGAAAAAGTTTTTTTTACCGGTCCGGGGGCCCTTTTGCCTGATTGTGGGGACTTTTTAAGCCGCTTTCTGGAGATTCCGGCGGTGGAGATTGATCTGTGTGCCGAGAACAAGATTCGAATAGCGGAAGAAACGGCCGAAAACTGGCATCCTGCGTTGATGAGCACCGCTCTTTCGCTGGCCATGCGGGGCGCCGGAAAGGGGGTCGGATTTAACCTCCTTCAAGAAGAGTTCAAGGTAAAAAAGAGCCTGTTTAAAAATACAAAACAATGGCGAACTGCAGCCGTTTTTCTGCTCGTCATCCTGCTTTTTCTTGGAGCCGACATGGCCGTTGAATACTATTCGCTCGAAGCCAGGTACAACGCCCTGAACAGCGACATCGTGCGGGTTTTCAAGGAGACCTTCCCGCGCATTTCCAGGATTGTTGATCCGGTTCAGCAGATGAAAGTGGAAATTCAGGGATTGAAACAAAAAGCGGTCAATGAACTCCGGATGGAATCCAATAAGGGGGTGCTTGATCTGCTAAATGAGATCTCCGCGGGCATTCCAAAAAACCTCGACCTTACAGTAACCCGCATGGTGATCGATCCTGAGACGGTGAGTATAAAAGGTCAAACCGACACGTTTAATTCGGTGGACAGGCTAAAAAACGGACTGAGCCCTTCCAATCTATTCCGTTCCGTAAACATCAGCTCCGCCAATCTCGACCGCACGGGAAAAATGGTCACATTCGAAATGAAACTGGTCAGGAAATAGGAAAAAGATGATCCTTGGAAGACGCGAAAAACTTCTTGTATGGTTTTCCATTTGTGCTGTTGCCATCTTTTTCCTGTTGCAGTTCTTGGTCTTTCCGGTTCTTGAAAAGAAAAGTTTTTTGGAAAGGGGAGTCCAGGTAAAGGAATCAGCCCTTCGTGAAATTCTTAATCTCAGAGAGGAATATGACACTTATAAAAAGAATGCACATGGGATACAGGATATTCTCAGGCAGAGAGAAAAGGGATTCACACTCTTTTCATTTCTCGAGAAGGCCGCGGGTGAGGTAGGGGTGAAAAGCCATATCAAATATATGAAACCTTCCGCCTCCAAGGGAACCGGACCTTTCAAGGAGTCGATGGTCGAGATGAAACTGGAAGGGATTGCCCTGCAACAGTTGGTGGATTACCTGTACCTTGTACAGTCGCCTGAAAAAGCCGTAACGGTCAAGAGACTTTCTATTACGGAAAGTAAAGAGGCATCCGGATATCTAAACGCCATTTTGCAGGTATTGACGGTCGAGAGTTAACCGCTCAAAGAGGTTGCATGAAACAGCTTTTTTATAAGAACAGGAAATGGTTTGCCTATTTTCTCTATTGTTTTTTTGTAGTTGTAACGCTTTTGTATATCCGCTTTCCTTCTGCCGTATTCAAAGATTATCTCGAATCAGAAGCAAACGGGATGGACAACGGGGTGGACCTTTCCATCCATGAACTGCACCTGGCTCTTCCTCCCCGCATAGTGCTGACCGGTACAAAGCTCATCCTCAGGGATGACCCCGGGAGTGCCCTTTTTGATGCAAAAAGCGTCTCCATTCGGCCCGAGTGGATGTCTCTGCTTTTAGGAGACAGGACCTATCATTTTAAAGCCGAAGCCTATGGAGGGGAATTGGAAGGGTCCGTTTCCTTTGCAACAGGCAATCCGGCCGCCCCCTGCAAGGCTTCTCTGCATGCGGATCATATCCAGATTCAACAGGTTACATCGCTTTCCCGATTGCCGGAGATCCATTTAAAAGGTGATTTCAATGGCAATATCCTGTTCCAGGGCCGCTTTGACCAGATCATGGGTGGGGAGGGAGAAGCGGAATTGTATGTATCGGGCGGAAATGCGAAATTGGGAACACCCTTTCTGGGCGTCGAATCCATTGATTTTGACCGGCTCACCATAAATATGCACTTGGAAAACAGAAAGGTCAGGGTTGTTCAGGTTGATCTGAAGGGCACTACCCTTCAGGGAGCCTTATCCGGAAGCATAAATCTTGCCGGAGACCTATTGGAAAGCCGACTTAGCCTGAAAGGAAATATAGAACCTTTAGAGGGGTTTATGAGCGGCAACCAGGGCATTCTGCAGCTTTTCAGGCAGAAGACAGGCTCCATGAAGAAATTGTTCACCATCCATGGAACCCTTGGGGCCCCCAAGTTTTCCTTTACATAAGCAGGGCATGTTGCAAACGGATAAGTTTCGCGCGGAGTCGCGGAGAATTAAAACAGATTTATAGAGGGTGGAACCGTTTTGACGTTGAACAGAACATATATGACCTTGGTCACCCTTGTATCCCTCTTTATCCTGAGCTATTTGGCGGTGGATATCTTTTACGGAATTGTCGTTGCACGTTTCCAACAGGTGGACATCCGTGGAGAAGAGACAAGAAAGGCGCCGACAAAAAAAGCCATGAAAAAGGTCACCCTGAACGATTTCAGGGTCATCGCGGAAAGAGACATCTTCGGTACTTCAGGGAAACCCGCGGAAGATACAAAGGAAAAGGAAAAGGAACCGAAGGTGGACGATATTGAGAACCTGAAACCCACGGCTCTGAAGATCGTCCTCATTGGAACCGTTACAGGACCAAGAGAGAATTCTTTTGCTGTTATTGAGGAGACAGCCAAGAAAAGGCAAGGGCTTTATAAGACAGGCGACAAGGTCCTTGATGCCACGATCCGAAGAATACTCCGGGAGAAGGTGGTCCTGCGCGTGGGCGACAAGGATGAGGTTCTGGAAATGACGCAAAACGATCTTGCGTCAAAAAAAGGAGGCCGGACCGCCCAAAGCCAATCCGGAGAAGGGCACACCATAACCGTTGGCCGGAAAGATTTGCAGGATTCCATCAAAAATATCAACCAGCTCTTAACCGAAGTGCGCATCCGTCCGAACATGAACAAGGGGAAACCGGACGGGTTGGCCCTCACCTATATCAAGCAGGGATCTATGTTTACCAAATTGGGCTTGAAAAGAGGAGATGTCATCACGGGGCTCAACGGCAAACCCATCAACTCGCCGGAAGACGCCTTTTCCTTTTACAAAAGCCTTGAAATGGGATCCGACATTTCACTGAGCATCCGAAGGGACGGCGAAAATGAAACGATTAATTACCAGTTCAGATAGACTGCTTGGATTCAACTGTAAACCATAGGCTGTGAATACCCCATGTATACCGCTTTTTTTGGATTAAAAGAAAATCCCTTTAATCTCACTCCCGACCCCCGGTATCTGTATCTCAGCCGTTATCACAGGGAGGCGCTGGATCATCTCCTTTATGGGATCAATGAACGAAAGGGTTTTATTGCCATCACCGGAGGGGTCGGCACGGGCAAGACCACGCTCTGTCGCGCTTTGTTGAACCGTGTGGATCAAACCACCAAGAGCGCCCTCATATTCAGTTCGTTCCTTTCAGATCTGGAACTTCTGCGAGCCATCAACCAGGAATTCGGCATCGAAAAGGGTTCAGGAGAGGGAACCAAAAAAGAATGTATCGACGCCCTCAACCGTTTTCTTCTCGAAACATTCAGAAAAGGGGGCAATGCACTGCTTCTGATAGATGAGGCACAGAATCTTACGCACAACCTTCTGGAGCAGATCAGAATGCTCTCCAATCTGGAAACAGAGAAGGAAAAACTGATTCAGATTATTCTGGTCGGCCAATCGGAGCTGAAAACCCTCCTTGCATCCCCTTCCCTCCGGCAGCTCAGCGACCGAATAACCGTTCGATACAATCTGAGGCCCCTCGATTCAAACGACATCCGGGGATACGTTGAACACCGCCTCTCCATAGCCGGTGGAGCCGGCGCCGTTCATTTCACCGACGGGGCGTTCAAGAAGATTTATGTCTATTCCGCGGGAAACCCCAGAAGGATAAACGCCGTTTGCGACAGGGCCCTTCTCATAGCCTATTCCGGAGAAAAGCATACCGTTTCAAAGGCGATTATCACGAAGGCTGTCCACGATCTTTACGGGGAATCGGAAATGGCGCCTATTGCAGGCATGGGGAACCTCAGGAAGAATCTTTTCGTTGCTGTAATGGTTCTTCTGATTGCCGCGGCTGGACTTGCTGCATGGAACTTCCGAGACGACATTTCCGGAATCCTTCATCATAGCGGCTCAAATTCCAAAATGAACCCTACTCACCCCGGTGCGGATGCGGTGATGCTGGATCGAAAGGCAAGCCTGGCAGGCCTGCTGGAACTATTTTTTTCGAATCCTGAAAAAAACAACGTCAGCAGCGATCAGGAGGACATCAGACTTTCGTCCATCCATTTGGACCCTGAATATTTTCCCATGTTGAAAAGACCGTTCATAGTAAATGTCGCTTCCCGGCGTGGAGCCGT
>JBBSAR010000148.1:0-8694 GCA_038252125.1 Desulfatiglandales bacterium | reverse complement strand
GGTAAAGCCCAGGTGCCCTACGCTCTCTTCGGACAAATGGTCTCCGGCACTTGAGTTAGAGAGAGAAGGGGTGTCCCATCCAAGGGCCCAGGTACTCTCCTTTACAATGTTTTGTTTGGAAAAGAATGACCTTACGGTTTCGGGTTTCAGAAAATCGCTCCGTTTTCCATCATAGTGGTCAACCAGCATTTCGGTCAAAGCGAAAAGATCGACCGCCCGGCTGAACAGGCCCGCATGTCCCGAGTAACCACCTATTGAATAGGCATTTTCATCGTGGACCTCTCCTCGAATAACCCGCTTCCTCCAGGGGCAGCATTCCGTGGGAGCAAAGCGCGACGTTTCATCGCCAGACATCGAATGGCTTCCGAAAAAACCGGTCTTTTTCATATTCAGCGGGCCATAGAAATGCTCTTCAAGGAAACGGGGCATGGCTTTTCCGGAGATATTCTCGATGATCCATTCCAGGAGCATGAACCCGAAGTCGCTGTAAAGCACCCCGTTTCCGGGAACGTACGCCATGGGGGTCTCCAGAATGCGTTTTCTTAATGTAATCTTAGTTTCACTCCGGGGCAACAGGGCCAGGTCTCGGTAAAAAGGCGCCCAGCTTTGCAGTCCCGCGGAGTGGCATAACAGGAGTCTCGGCGTCAAGGCGCCGATAGGGACCGGAAGAAGCCCGGGGAGCAGGTTCGCAAGGGGTTCATCCAGTTCCATCTTCCCTGAATCGACCAGTTTCATTACGGCCAGGGTTGTGGCGAACGGTTTGGTCAATGAGGCCAGGTCGAACAGGGTATCTTCGGCCATGTGCGGAGAATCGATGGCGGCAGTGTATCGACCTGCTTTTTCAAAAACCCGCGTTTTATCCCGGTATGCAGCCAGCAGGACTGCTCCAGGAAAAACGCCCGTTTCAACGCCTTTTTCCAGAAGAGCTTTTATGGGGGCATTTCCCCCGGGTTTTTCGAAAGCCATTATTTTATCCTTCATCATTCCTGACGCAACTTGTTCAAGAAATCCCTGATCTTGTCCATTGGGGAGTCCTTGCCATCTTTTTTCCCGTCCTCGAGCAGGTTTTTTTGCAGGTCAGACAACCCTTTCAGCTCTCTTCCGAAATTTTGTTTGAGGATGGCGTCGAGATCCGGGATGAACCTGGGAGAGGAAAAAGTCCCTCCCACGAGAACGGGTATGGCAATACCCTTTCGTCCCTTTCCCTCTCCCTGTCCTTTCATCGGGGCGATAAACCGGGGTTCTATCCTGAAATCAAGTGTCTCTTCCGTCAGGTCCGCGTGGCCTTTTACCTCAACCCTGAGAACGGGCGAGACAAGGGTCGTTTCGCCTGTCCGCACAATACCGTTGTTTATCGCGAAGGGAATGGCGACCTCGCTGTAGCCTGTGAGCGCCGTCGCATCGGCTCCGCCCAAAAGCGCGCGGATCAAGTTTGGATCTTGAAGCATGGCCGGGAGGTCGATGCCGCGGATCACGCCATCTTTGAATCGAAGCGTTCCTTCTCCGTGGAGGCTTTTCCTGATGGCCTCGTTGCTGTCGCCAGCGGCATCTATTCCTGCATCCATGGAGAAGAGACCTTCCATGAAATCCTTTTTCAAAATATCCCTGATCATGGGGCCGACTCTAATTCCGCCGGCCTTGCATTGCACCTGTACACGTACTGGGGCAGTTTTCAGGTTCAAGATTCCGGCACCGGTCATCTCCCCCCCGTAGAGTTTCATGTGGAAAGGTTGCAATTGAAAAAGACCATTTTTCCCCACAATTTTCAGCCGGACATCCTGAAGATTCGCCCCCTTTATTATCAATGCTTTTACAAGAACACTCCCGTTCAGAATGAGGGACCGAAAAATGTCGTCATCCGGCTTTGCCTCAGAGGAGGCCGTGCTTGTAGCCTTTATTTTGCTTACGCCCTGTTTTTGATTCGGTTCCTCTTTTTCTTTTCGGGGTAGATAATTATCCACATCGAGCCGGTCCAGGACCAGATCAAATGTGATTTCCGGGGTGGAAAAATGGTTCAATTTGGCAGAAAAGCTCATCCTGGTTTGGTCAACGCTCATAGATCCATCCGACAGGGAAACGCTTTTGGAATTTCCCTGTAATCTGCAAACCAGGGCTGCACTGTTCAGCGCCTCTATGTTCTCGGTTTTTATGGGAAACGATCTGCCCAGGCTTTGAAAAACTTTACGCGGAGAAAAGGGCGGTATTTGAAGCTTCAAGTCAAAACCCTTCAGTTCTTCCGGATCAACGAATTTTCCCCGGATGTTCATTTCCGCTTCTTTGAGGAGGCTCACCGAGAGATCTAAGGGCACGGTTCCTTTTCCCGGATTTTTTCCGATGGGGCCTACGGTTCCATGCAGGGCTACAGGATGTTGGTCGATGGTAGCCGAGCATTCCACCAGGACGGGTGCGGACAGGGACAGGTTCTTTAAATTTACTGCCAGATCTCTGATTTCCTTTCGTTCCCCGTACATCCTGTCTATCCACAACAAAACCCCTTCAGACAGGGTGAATGTCTTTGCCTCCAGGCTGCCGAGAGCCCATCCCCCGGAAGGAGGTCCCTCGGAGGGCGCCTGTTTTTTATCTCCCCGTATCGGCTCTTCCTTTCCCGTGCGGGCAATCCCTTTCCAATTTCCAATGCCTTCCCGGTTTCTTGCCAGGGTGATAATCGGGCTTTTCAAATAAAGACGTGTGATCTGAATCTTTTTTGAAAGCAGGGGCAGAAGGTCTACGCGCACATCAAGAGACTTCACGGAAAGGAAATCGGTTGTTTCAAAACCCAGGGGGTTTTGAAGGCGGACGTCCGAGAGGGAAAGACTTGCCCGGGGAAATAGGGAGAGCCTTATGCCGCCTATAGTGAAGGGTCTTCCCGTGATTTCAGATACCCGGCTTTCGATTACGGGTCTGTATTGCCGGGCATCCATGAAGAAAGGGGTAATAAGAAGGGCCGCGATAATAAACACCAGAATGGACAACCCGGTGATGAAAATCCACTTGAGTATTCTCTTCAATGGTTCTCCTCCCATGCCATGATTTCCAAAAACAGGCCTGTAGATGCGCGATTCTCCCATACTCCACCACTCCAAACTTCTTACGTACATCTTGCCGGTTATGAAAAATGTAATACTTTCCCTGCCGGTTTTCACCCATTTTTTTGGGAACGCCGGTTTGATCGAACCGTGCAGCGCTTCGCCTTTGGTTTTTCACTTGCTATCCTGCCCCAATCCCGGGCCCGGCAGCTTTTTTCCTTGAATTTCTTCAAGAAACCATCATAATGTCAAATTTCCACCGTAAATACTTCGACCATCTCCCAAGCGCCTGCGCTACAAATGGGGAATGCGAAGTCCATTCCTGGAGTGAAGGGACGGAATGATCATTTCTTTAAAGAATGGAAAGACTTTTGATACGGATAGAGATTTATCCCCGCCCGAACGCCACGTCCTTCAGAAGATGTTCGCTTGGGAATTGTCGGCTGAAAGTGTTGAACAATTCAGGCAAAAGCGAGATGAGGCCCTGCGTGTCGGATGGAATGGGTCCGGTCCGGTCTCGGCAGGGAGCGCCCTCAAGACAATTCTGGGGGAGTTGGAGCAAAAGGTGAAAGACCGGATCTCACTAAAGGATGTACGCTGAAAGGATTATGAGTAGGAAAAGAGCCCAATTGCCCATGTTAGAACAAGGTCTAATAAAGGTGTCGCTGCCATGAAGAACCAGGAATATGCCCCTCCCGTCAAATCAGAGGAACACCGGGATGCCCCGCTTCCCGTAGTTGAACCAGGTCTTTTCCGGGCCGGGGTCATCGGGGGAGGAGAAACCTGCAGAAAACTCCTCGTGGCTGTCAGCGAAGGCGGTCTGGATCGAATCAATCTGGAGATCGTAGGAGTGGTTGACAAGAATTCCAGGGCGCCCGGTCTCCTGTTGGCCAAAAGACATGGGATCTTTACTTCCAATGATTATCACCAGCTCTATTTTCTACCAGGGATTAACCTTCTCATTGAACTGACCGGATCGGATCAAACATTTGAAGACTTGATGCGAACCAGACCGCGCGGTGTTTCCATCCTTGACAGGAGGGTGGCAAAGGGTTTTCTTTCCCCTTTCATTGAAGGCGGGAGGAACCATCCGTCTCAAGAAGTCCTCATGAACCACAACGAGGCGAAACAGAGCATCCAGGCCATCCTGGATTCCCTGCCATACAGGCTTATGGTGGTGAATGATGACAAGACCGTGAGTATGGTGAATCAGACCTTTTTACAGGAAAACCATCTCCGCGTGGAAGATGCCCTTTCCAGGCACTGTTACGAGTTGCGATACGGTCTTGACAACCCTTGCGCGGAATGCGGAAGGCCTTGTTATTTAGAAGAAGTCAAAAAAACGAAAGAGACAACCAGCACCATCCATGAATATATTGGAAAAGACGGCAAGGAGCATTTTGATGTCATCACGGTCTCTCCCATGTTTAACGAGAAAGGCGAGGTCGTTAAATTAATCGAGGCATCGAGGGATGTTACCCAACGGATAGCCCTTGAAAAAAAGGCACAGAGATCCAGCATCTTTCTCCAGAATGTAATCCAGAGTACGGTGGACGGGATCGTGGTGGTGGATACAAAAGGCAACGTCCTGATCTTCAACGAGGGTATGGAGAACCTTACCGGTTACAGCGCCCGGGAGATTATGGAAAACGGCCATATGAGCAGTTTCTACAATATGGACGTCGCCAAGAAAAACATGAAGATCATGAGGAGCGACGAGCACGGCCCCGTGGGAAAATTGAATGCGACCAGCATGAACATTCTCACGAAAAGCGGCGAGGAAATCCCGGTAGTGCTTTCGGCTTCCATCGTCACGATCGATGGGCAAGAAATCGGGAGCGTGGGTGTTTTTACGGATATGAGGGAGACTCTCAAGATGAGACAAGACCTTGAAGAAGCCCATCTTCAACTTGTCCAGTCGGAAAAAATAGGTTCCGTAGGTAGGATGGCGGCCGGAGTAGCCCATGAGATAAATAACCCCCTGGCCGGTGTTCTCATCTATTCAGAGCTGTTGAAGGAGAATCTTCTGGGCCAACCGGAACTGCTCAGTGATGTGGAGCAGATCATCGAACAGACCTTAAGATGCAAAAAAATCGTTGCTGAACTGCTTGAATTCAGCAGACAATCCGTGGGAAAGGCTACATCGTTCAGCCTTGAGGAACTGATCAATAAATGTTTGAGCCTGCTCATCAAGCAGGCGGCTTTTCATGATATTCTGGTCATAAAAGAGATGGAAAGCAATTTGCCTTTGATTGTTGGAGACATGGGGCAACTACAGCAAGTTTTTACAAACCTTTTCATTAACGCGGCGGATGCCATGGGTTCAAAGGGCAAACTGACCATATCCACGGCGTTTGAATCCAAGGATTCCCGCATTGTTGTGAAGATATCCGATACCGGACCGGGAATTCCCGTCGCCTTGCAGGATAAGATTTTTGATATTTTTTATACCACAAAACCTGTGGGAAAAGGAACCGGCCTTGGTTTGAGTATTTCTCAGAATATTGTCAATCTCCATGGAGGCGCCCTGCGATTCGAGTGTCCGGAAGGGGGTGGGACGACGTTCATCATTGAACTGCCTATTGATGCCGTCGAATCGCACCGCGAAGCGCCTGTTTTTGTTGGAATGGATGAATAAGGACGGATAAATGACTGAAAAATTACGGATTCTGGTAGTGGATGACGAGAAGGTTGTCAGAGACGGCTGCAACAGGGTGCTCACAGGCAGAGGATATGAGATCGATGCGGCTGAAAACGGGAAAGACGCGCTGCTCGTCCTGGCCGGAGGAAAAGTGGATATCATCCTTCTTGACCTGAAAATGCCCGTAATGGGAGGGGAGGAGGTGCTGGAAAAGGTTGCCGCGGAGTATCCGCACATTCCCGTGATCATCATAACGGGTCACGGTACGGTGGATACGGCGGTTGAATGCATGAAGAATGGCGCCTATGATTTCATCACCAAACCGTTTCAGATTGATCAGTTTCTTATTACCATCAAAAGGGCCGCCGATAAAATCATTCTTGCAAGAAAGGCGAGAGAGCTTTTAGAACAGAATGCCCGAAATCTTTACGACCTGGCTCTTGAAAAAAGCCGGCTGAAGGCCATTATCAACCGTATGGCAACCGGGATATTGGTAACCAACCGAAATCTGGAAGTGGTTCTGCATAACTCGGCGCTTCTGAGGCTTATGAATATCTCTGTTCCTTTGCATGAACCAACGCCCATTTCCCATGTTATTCATGATGAATCCCTCATCAACACGCTTCTGGAAATCCAAAAAGGAGATACGGGCGCCGATGAATCGATTTCACAGGAAATTCATTTGGGTGAGAGCGTGCTGAGGGCAATTTCCTCTTCCGCGCCGGGTCCCGACAATGCCTATGCAGGCACGGTGACGGTTTTGGAGGACATTACCGCGTTCAAGCAACTTGACAATATGAAATCGGACTTCGTAAACATGGTCGCGCACGAACTCCGCAGTCCACTTGTTTCCATCCGGCAGCTCAATACGGTCATGCTGGAGGGATTGGCCGGCCCATTGGGAGATAAGCAGTTGGAGTTTATCAAAAAAGGGACGAATAAGATTGACTCCCTTCTGGCCCTTATCAACGATTTGCTGGATGTGGCAAAGATTGACGCCGGAAAATATGTGCAGCATCTCGTTCCCACGGATGTGGGGGAAATTATAAATGATATCATTGCGCTTATGACGCCCAGGGCTGAAAGCAAAGGGATAGAACTCACGTGCTCACACAGGGATCTACGTCTTATTCAGGCAGATCCGAAAAATATGGAAGAGATATTGAACAACCTGATCAGCAATGCCATTAACTACTCACCGGAGGGGGGGCATGTTTCCGTAACGGCGGAAACTCGCGGCGCCTATGTGGAAATCAGGGTCCAAGACAACGGTATAGGGATTTCTTCGGAGGAACTGCCCAAAATCTTTGAAAAATTTTACCGCGTAAAGAACCCAAGGACAAGGGATGTCACCGGCACCGGACTGGGCCTGTCCATTGTGAAGGGCATTATCGAAGCCCTCAACGGGACCATAGGGGTGGAAAGTATGGTGAATAAAGGCACTACTTTCAAGATTCTGCTTCCTGCGATTATTTGAGAGATGGAAACGCCATGAAGGATTCCGGTATAACGGGAGCCGTCCTCATTGTTGACGACGAAGCGGTTGTGCGAAAAGGCATTCAGAGGGTGCTTGAAAAAAAGGGCCTGGAGACGGTCCTTGCGGCAAACGGAAAAGATGCGCTTGCAAGGCTTGATGCCCAGCCTTTCAGATTGGTATTGCTTGACATCCGGATGCCCGATATGGACGGCGTCACGCTTCTTCGAACCATCCGTTCAAAATATCCGGAAACCGGCGTGATCATGATTACCGGGTATCCGACCATTGATGATGCCGTTCACTGCATAAAGCTCGGGGCTATCGATTATCTGGTAAAACCTTTCAGCCTCGATGATCTGAAATCATCGCTCAGGAAAGCGGATTGCGCGACCCTGACGGAGGTCGGCGGAGCTGTAAAGCATGCCGGCTTGAAGACGGGTTCAACCGAGGAGGTGATTATCGGCCAAAGTCTTCCCATGAGGAAGATTTTTGATAAAATTCTTAAGGTGGCGCCAACGGACAGCACCGTTCTCATTGCCGGGGAAAGCGGAACGGGCAAGGAACTTGTTGCCCGCGCCATACATCAGAACAGCCGCCGAAAAGACAGAGAATTTGTTGCTGTTGATTGTTCTTCTCTTGTGGAGACTCTGCTCGAGAGTGAACTTTTTGGACACGTGAAGGGATCTTTTACCGGGGCCCATCAAACCAAACACGGTTTTTTCGAATTAGCCAATCACGGGACCTTTTTTTTTGATGAAATCGCGAACCTCAGCTTAAAAATACAGGCAAAACTTCTCAGGGTGATCCAGGAAAGAGAGTTCATCAAGGTTGGAGACCATAAGAAGATACAGCTGGATATTCGAATTGTTTCCGCTTCCAACAAGAACCTTGAGGAATCGGTGAAGGCCGGGACATTCAGAGAAGATCTATATTATCGGTTGAGCGTGGTGCCTTTGAATCTTCCTCCGCTCAGAAAGAGAAAAGAGGACATCCCTCTTCTGCTGGATCATTTTCTATCCAAGTTCAGCAACAAAATGAAGAAAACCGTTCCACGCATGTCCGATGACGCCATGGAGATGCTGGCGGATTATGCCTGGCCCGGAAATGTGAGAGAACTGGAGCATACGGTAGAAAGAATCCTGATCCTGGAGGATACGGATGTGATTCGCCCTCGCGATCTGCCATCTTTCATATCCCGAAGACAGGGTGAATTTCAGATGTTTCCGGAAGACCCTCTGAGCCTTGAGGAGCTCGAAAAGAGATATATCCGGTTTGTCTTGAGCAGGACCAAAGGAAGGAAGGCGAAAGCAGCGGACATCCTTGGCATCAATCGAAAGACATTGGGCCAAAAGATCAAGAAATACGACCTTTCCTGACCGATTTTGAAAATCGGGTGTATGAAATCATTAAAATGTACTGAGGAGAAATGAATGGATATTATAGAAAAAGCGATGGCGGAAGGGAGAACCACCCTTTCAGAATATGAGTCGAAGATTCTTCTGAAAACATACGGCATTCCGGTAACTATGGAGATGCTTGCCACGGATATG
>JBBSAR010000147.1:0-8710 GCA_038252125.1 Desulfatiglandales bacterium | reverse complement strand
GATAGGAAAGATCATAGGATCCGGGCGCCAGGTCCGCAGTACGATGGGCTTCCGCCAAGAGCGTCTTGACCAGTGGATAGACTATGATGTGAAGATCTACCGGCATCCGGCTGCTCCGGTGGTTTATCACAAGCCCAACGAAGTTGCGGAATTCCACCGTCTCTCCACGCTTGGACAGCTTAGCGTCAAGATAAACCTCGACCGTCTTGTCGGCCCTTTCAGCTACATAGAACAGATCTTCGCGTTCCAGAAGAAGGCGTGGGACTTTTCCATCCCCCAAAAGATAAAGGACGTAGTTACCGTTCCTGCAATCCAGCAAAATGTTCATAGCCGCACGATGTTTGGGAGATTTCGCCTCAACGTAGACTGAACAAACCCTCGTGGTTTGTCAGGTTGTTTTTTTGTGAAGAGCCCCCTCACCCTAGCCCTCTCCCACGGAGGGGAGAGGGTATAAGAGCTCCGTGTCGGCAGTGGGGACGTGTCGTATGCCTGTTTCGCTATGTCCAATCCTGACAATGCACTAGTAGATCGATTCATAAATAACTTTGTAGTTTAGACCAGCACTTCGTCCAGTCGATATTTCCAGCGGAAGACGACGGGCGATTCGTTGATTTCGCTGATGTATCGATAGATCCGTTGAATGAGTTCATCTTTGCACGCCACGCGAAGGCTCCTCAGAAAGGAACGAGCCATTTTGCTGAAGAAGATCTCCACCATATTGAGCCACGACGCGTGCTTGGGGGTGAACACGAATTCGAAACGACCCGGTCGTCCCGCCAACCACTTCATGGTCTCCTTGGAGATATGTGCTGAATGGTTGTCAAGCACCAGCTTGAGTTTCCAGTCCGAGGGATAATAGTGGTCTATTTCCTGCAGAAATTCTATGAATTCCCGACTTCGATGACGGTCTCTAACCAGAGCATGGACGTGTCCGTCATGAAGATCAAGACCGGCCATGAGACTGACGGTCCCGTGCCGCTTGTATTCGTAGTCGCGTCCCCAAGTTGGGTACTTCTGCGGTACGGGCGACAGGTCGGCAGCGACGTTTGCAATGGCCTGGATTCCGGGTTTCTCGTTGTAGGATATGGTTGTCTCCCGTCGTTTCTCGTTTTTCTCGGGGGCCTGACGAAATACCTCGATCTCTTTGTACATGACCAGTACCTGTGCCATCTTCTCTTGGAACTCCGGGTCGCGTTTCTCCAGATAGTAGGAAGTCTTGTGCGGCTCATGCTCCTTGAGAATCCTTTGGACGGTAACTTTCCCTGCCCTGCGCAAAGCCGGATGCCCCAAGGCTTCAGCATTCTTGCGCACGTGCTTGGGCAGTTGACTGTGAGTCCACGTCTCAGCGGCGTAGCCGCAATCCGTCGGCTGGGAACAAGCCACAGAGATCAACCACGCCTTGTCATCGGCCGTTATGATATTCGGGCGTCCAGGCCGCCTCAAATCCCGTATGGCGACCTCGGCTCCGGCGCACAACGCTTTCTTAATGCACAAGTCCACGGTGGGGCGACTCACTCCGATACTGCGCGCAATGGCGCTCTTGCTCTGACCCGCTTCATAGGCCAAGAGAATCTTTGCTCGCGTAACCTGGTCATGAGGCGCTCAGCTGCTGCAACTTGTCCATCTCTTCCGCGCTCAGCTCGATTCGCGGGCGCGTTTGTTTCCCGGTCATCGCGCATCCTCCTCATAACAGAATGCACTCCATTACCTTATTTCGCGATCATTGTAAATCTAAAGATGGATCGCTCTACTAGTGCTCTGTCAGGTTCGAAGTTGGCAATATGGCTAACCGTTGCGTTCGAACATCGTCATTCCGGCGAAAGCCGGAATCCAGGCTGTTTGACTTCCTTTTTGAATTAGGAATGGACCCCGACTTTCGTCAGGGTGACCAAGAGATAATCCCGGCTTTGTAAGGCCATGTAAGCGCCTGTGTTGTTTGTAAGAAATCAATTCTGACAGCCCACTAATTTCCGGTATTCGTCTGAAACCGTATTCTTCTTTCCGAGCTGGCGCCGTCGTGGCACACCAATGACAAGGTGACGTCTTCCTCGGGGTTTAAAGAAAACATAACTCGCGGCTGGTCTACGGCCCCGTTCATCAGTTCGGCGAACGCCTGCTGATCCAGTTGATATGCGCCCAGTAACTCCATCTCGGATGAGTCAACTAGATCCGAGTATCCAAAGTTTTCGCATATTTTAAAGACCCCACCAGGCGTAACGGGACTGAAGGATTTGGTGACATCCACGGTGATGGGCGCCTTGTGTCCGTCCCCGTTCTCCGGGAAAACAACCCCTTTCGGGACGATGGTCTCAAAAACGAGTTGGAAATTCGTATTCATCTTCACCAGACCGAAAGACGACCTGGTGCCGGTAAAATTCGCTATCTCCCACGCACCGAAAATCATTTTTGAGGCGCCGTAGAGACATGCCCCTTCAGCCACGGCCTCCTTGAGATGACCTGACCATGTAATAGGAACGCCTTTGAAAGCCTCCTCAATATGCGATTTTACAAGGGGGATTCGGCACGACTGACCCGACAAGAGGACCAGATCAATTTCTTGCTCCTGATCTCCTGATTTTTCCACTATTGTCCGCATCAGATACGAGGCTGCTTTGAGTTTTTCCTTGAGACGATCCTTAAAGTCGTTGCTGTGCAGCGTATAGGATTTCGTGTTTTCGGCTATATCAATACCGCCCTGCTGTAATATTACAGCCGCAAGCCTCGGAAGGCGACTCGTATCATTGCCCGCTTGGGATCCTCCTCCGGGGTTTCCATCCATTGATCCGGCCAGCTTAAACTTGTCTCCTTCGGTGGACTGGTCATACATCAAGTTAATATTATTCGAAAAACTTGCCTTTTGTTGCGCGGACAACAGGGGCGCGATGTTTTCCAGTTCATCCTGAGTTACGGGTATAACAATCTTCTTGTCCGGACTCAGCAGCAAATTCCGATCCTTGACGAGCTGGAACTTAAATTCCTGGACGTACATCTCCGCCACTAATCTATTTATATCTTGCCCGCCAAAGTTTTTGAGTCCCCCCATGTTGAGTAATCTGATTGAGTTCCGGTCACCGACTTCGATTTTCACGTAGCTCATGTCCAATGTGCCGCCGCCGAAATCGAAGACAAAAATTCTCCCTCCCTGGGTTTTGATTTTTTCCAGCGGTTGAGCGTCCGTAACACCGCTTGCGGCGGCAGCAGGAATAAGGGACATCGCGGCCGCGCTGCCCTCGTCCAAGAGGAAATAGTTGTCAATCAGCTTTTCCTTGGGATCAAACAGCCCTTCCTTACCGTCCGAGACTTCTTTGCCGCTCAATTTCTCGATTACATAGCCGTAATCCCGAATCTGGGAATTGCTGAATCTGGCCGGATTCGTGAGCACAAGATTACGAATCCGCTGGTTAAGTCGGCGTTCCGCTATCCAAAGGATCTCTCTTATGGCGAGAAAGAAAAGCTCTCTCGCCGGCTTTCCCGAAATCATGATATTTGATCCGAGCTTGGTCTTGAGGAGTCTGATGCACTCGGGTCCCGCCATTTGTGCGTCTAAGCCCAGGATCAATTCCCCGTCCGGAGAATAACTCAGAAGAGACGGCACATACGTCTCGGCAACGTTTGTCTCGTTAATGGGAACTATTTGGATTCCGTTGTCGAAGAATGCAGCGCACGTATTCGACGTCCCAAAATCAATGGCCAAAACTCCGGCTGAGACAGGCGGGTCCGTTACGGTAACACCCATATGAACTTCGTAAGGCTGAGCGTTCTCTATTTCAACACCAATGCAAAGATCATATTGCCCCGGCTGCACACCAAACGTCTTTAGACAAAGCCGAATAGATCTGCTCTTTGAGGCGTCTGCCGGAACTGTCAGGGGTAGCTCCGTTTTCACCTTGTCCGTACTCAATCCATCACGTGAGGAAATCTCTACACGCTTGAGAGTAAGCGAATCTTTTCCAATATTGCGAAAAGGCAGAGGAATCCATCTCTCTTGGTTGGTCAGAGCTTTTATTTCCGTCTGTTGGAAGAGGATCGGTGACAATAGAACAGAGCAAACCGTTTCTATGCCGGGATGATGCGTGTACGGTATTCGCACTCGGACCTCTTGACGATCTCCTGCGACAAGAGAATTGAGATCCAAAGACATACGCAGCTTCTTATCCGCGGTATTTAAATCGCAGTGTGTCACTGTGGAGGTAAGCGGTTCCGCCGACCCCAAGCGCTGAACATCGAGATTCTTGAATGCCACGGAAATCTCTATGTCCGTCGTCTTGGTAGGATCCTCCGGACGTGTCCCGATTACCACGAGGGGCGCTAAGGGAAGAACCTCCGGTTTCGGGAGCACCGGGATGCGGAGTTGGTCTTCGTGGGGCGCTCCGACGATCCTACTTTGTAGCGAAAGGACGATCTTTGCTGATGGAACACCCTGCTGAGGCCTTCTGTAAATCAGTGTCGTCTTTCGCGTTTCTCCCGGGCCGATAAGGCCGGCCTCAAAACCCTTTGTGGTTATGCAATCCGGCGTTGAGGTTATCTTGTCCAGCGTAACGGCATCGCGGCTCACGTTCTTGATATCAACGGCAAACTCAATGGGGCCGGATAAATCCTCAAATATATCAACCGGCGCAGCTAAAGTCGCATCCAGCGCCGGGATTGAGGATCCGCAGAATATGCAGTTCTTAAACCCCGGCAGCCGGTCGAACATGCCTTCGCACCGTATACATGTGGTCGTCTTAACGGTCATTACTGCCTGGACCTACTGAGGGGAATAGCCCCTTCCAAACCGGCCTCGTCACCTCGGGCGGGGGGGAAAACTTGCCTGATAAGTTGATCCACGGCTTGAAGCTTTTGGTTCATCTCCTTTTGACTCATGCCCCCATCAAGCGACTTCTGCATCCACTCATCGTTCAAAGCATTACGTCGCTGCTGGATGGCCGCCGCTCCTTGTTTCAGGAGGGTGTTCCGGATAGCCTCATTAAACTTGTTGAGAGAAGGTTGAGAGAGGGGATTCTTGTCGTCGCTCAAAAAATCACAGAGCTCGTGTTGGCCGTTCGGTGAACTCATATTTATAAAACCCACCGGGTTCCCATCCCCAGCCACGGGTTGGAATATATGGACGATCCTGCCGTCCCTCGTCTCTCTCGGTTCGAAAATGCCGTTTGGTGAGAGCGCCTGAATGGCCGACAATCTCTTCAACAATGCGTTTCGTTGGAGAGCTCGGGCCTTGTCGAATTTCGCGGCCTGTTGGATGTCCGTATGTGGCTTAGTGTTGAGCATGGCCTGGTAGACATTTTTCATATCCTGCGCCGCAGCCAAATGGTTCATCGAGAAGTGCGGTTCAACTCTGGCCAGCACTACCAAGTCTTCAAGAGAGGAAGGGTGAAGCGCATAATTGAGGGCCGCATTCTGTGCCGTAAGATAGGCTTTTAGTACGGGCAAGTTATCATTTCCACAAATGTAATCCATCGGGCCTGCCCATGTCAAAGGCTTGTAGTCCGCCGAAAACTGCTGGTAAGGATAACTTCTTTTGGCCAAGTCCGTCAGCTTGTCACTATTTTCGAATCTCGCCAGGGCGTTTGCAATCAACCCGCTCCCATCAGCCCTCATTGCCTGCAAGGCCCACTCGGAGAAAGGCTTCCTCATCTTTTCCGCTATCTTGTCGACGTCTTTATTATTATTGATAAACTCCGTAATTCCGCGGCCCGCCAACACTCCGGAGGCGAGGCCGCCAAAGACGCTTGTCGTATCACACTGCCTCTCCAGTGCGCTTACGTGCTCTGCAGGACTACTGTAATTCGAAACGACCAGCATATTGTCGAAGGATACCTGACCTGCTTTCGCAATCGTCGCTTCGACGCTGCTTAGATTAGCGGTAACGCCCTGTAACTTCTCGACGGCGGCCTGAATATCGTTGAGTTTGCCGGGAATTGCATTGTTAATCAAATCGGAGAGTACATCCTTGATATAAAACCTTCTTACCTCCTTCATGTAACGAAGGAGCGCTTCTTTGTACGAAGACAAAATTTTGCGTTTTGCTGCAAGAAGACCTGACACTCCAAGTTGAAGCATGGTAATCCATTGGCTACCCACCAACTGCTCGATCTTATCATCATAGGCTATGCCGGCGAAGTTCCATCCGGGCGCAGCATGAGGACATTTCCCTAGGTCACTTTCGATAAGGGTTTTGAGCTTCTCAACATAGAGACGAGCTTCGGTCAGCCCCTGTAGGTCATTACCATCCCTGCCGGCGCCTATTTTAGAAAACCGGCTCGCAATAATGCCATCCAATTCCGTGCGTAGAAGAGTCTTCAAGCCGACCATCTTGTTTGCAATAATGCTGCGAAGATCTCCTCCCGAATCCAACCTCCGGTAGAACGGTTGCTCCGGAGGATATTGGACAAGCGTAAACGCCAAATTCGTAATTGGAAATTGGTTCAACTGCATGTCCAAGCCGTTGGCGTGGTCTTGAATGGCGTTCGGCACGCTTGTGCCGTCCGCGCCGACTACGGAGGCGTCAAGAGCTATCTTTAGAATTGTCTTCCAATCTTGTCCGGCTATTCCGTCAATAATCACGTTTCTTGATGGGTCAAATGCAGCGCCCCACATATCGCATAATCGTCGGGCTTGACGACACGAGAAAATCTCCGCCACCTCTATCTTAGGGCTGTAGATGGCCGCAACGCCGGTCGAAACCAGAGTCCGCGTTGCTAAGTCCTTGTCCAACTCTTGCCTACCACCGGTAGTTCCATCAACTATCTTTGCTTGCCACTGTGTGTCCAACTCTCCAAGTATCGCATTGAAGAGTCTCAACGCCACCATTCTGTTCAGCTCCTCGCCATTCCATTTGGCGAGCCCGCCCGGAGGCGCGAACTGAGCTCCCAGCTGATTGACTCTGGATACCAGTTCTACTGCGGAGAATGGCGGACCAATAACGGGCTCTTTGGGATTCATGCTCGGCAGGTCATAGTCGTAGCTGTTTGCCGGATCCATATAGTAATCAAGTTCCATGAGCGCAGCCCAGCAATTTCTGGCCTTTTTGTGATTCTCTTGGAATCCGGTGAGCACGCTGTCAATGGTTGTAAAAATACCATGCAGAGCAGGTGTGGCCGGTGTGAAACCATCGGGCGCAGACACATCTCCCATCTGAAGTTGTCGCTGAATCATATACGCAAAGTCGTAAAACATACCGCTGCACGTGCCGCCGAGAAGTGAGCCCACCATGTAAATATTATACCCTTGGATCTCCACCCTGCAGCTTGCCGGTCCCCCAAAAAAATCTATAGTATCATCTTTGTTGTTCTGAGATGTAACATTGGCAAAAATGCCGGCAAGAATTTCTGAAAGGCTGGCGCCATGCTTCCAAAAAGCGATTCGCCCGTTCATGCGGTCCGCGCCCGCTCCTGCGACTATTGAGAAACCGGCGGCAGTAAGCTTTTCAGGATCCAACCACTTTGCCAGATCATCACTCTTGATGCCAAGTATTTCCTTAGCCCCTGCAACGGTGGACTTGTATAAAGTGATTTTCTCGTACGGGTCGGAAAGGAAGGAATCCGGTAGAATAGGATCTTCTATCTTGTACCCGGCGTCCGTTTCCACCCCGAGGTACGACATGATAGGTAAGCCCGCCTTGCCGTACTGTTCAAAGACGAGTCTCCTGAATTCTTTTATGATATTTACACCCGAACTCCCGAGGCCAATTATAATACTGGGACGCAGTTGCATAGCAGGCTCCTCGTTTAGCGTTTTCAGCCGGCGGTTTCTAATGCAGCCGCCTTTGAATGATGAACAACGGCAAGTATGATTCCGAAAAAGAATACGAAGAGAAAAGGAATAGCCAAATAAAAGTTGGTTTCCTGTAGGAGAAAGAAATAGATCCCAAGTAGGAGAATTCCGAGCGAAAAGAAGAGCCATGAAAGAAACCATGCCTTGTACGCTCTGATTTCCGTTTCAAAAGTGCCATGAGCCTGAAAGATTTGGATCCGTGCGAATATGGCGGCCAAGCCCCAGGTGAGAAAGAACAGTAGGAACGATGCACCCAATAACGCCAAGAATGGACGGCTGGTCATGAGCCATACCGTGCCGTCGAGCATATCATACAAGAAATCAGGCATTTAAAATCCTCTCCTTGATTAAAAGTCCGTATCGTCAGTGACCGGCTTGGTTGTCGGTTGCGCCACCACCCGCTTTCCAGCCTCGGCGTTTCGCACCACACGGATATTTTTGACCCGGAACTTGGCGACGCCCCCGTTTACGGGGTAATCCTGGTACTCTGAAACGGTCTTCGGCTTGGCCTCTGACGATCTAAATTTAAGAGTGTTGCGGCGGTTTTCGATGTATGACCCGGGGTAGTTCCAATCGGGCAGGCTGTATTTAGCTCCGGGAGAGAAGCTGAGCCTCTCTCCGGGGGGCAGCACGAAGTGATGTTGTTTTTCCTTGCCCGGTCCGTCAACGATTTGGAAGTCGAATTCCATGGCACGAGGCCACAATATGTATATAATTACTCCCAAAATTGAAAGTATAACAAGAGAAATGAACAGCCAGAGAACGAATCCCCACTCAATTGCCCGAATCGCTAAAGTTTGTTCCCAAGAACTTGTTTGGGGAACACCGGCCATGGTGTATCTCGCAACAACTTGAGCTGCGTGATGCCCTTTGTCGCGGGGTACCTGCTTACTGAAATCAAGGGATGTGCGGAATTTGTACGGCAGCGCCGAGACAT
>JBBSAR010000146.1:0-8782 GCA_038252125.1 Desulfatiglandales bacterium | reverse complement strand
TTGTCCGGCTTCTCCGTATTGTTGTGAAGTCAATTCACCTTTTACGTTATGCATGACTCGTTTATCCATCGGTATAGCAATTTTACGAATGGACTCTTCAATTCCAACGCCTTTCAATCCGAACATAGTCAGTCCCCCGATAATACCACCATGATCCGGTCCGAAAGCCATCGTGTACCCCCAGAGGCTCCATTCCACGGAAATGATTCCCAAAATAATAAAGCACTGCATGAGAACACTCAAGATGTTCTTGCTCCGAACCATGCCCCCATAGAAAAGGGCAAGCCCCGGGGTCATGAGCATAACAAGCGCGGCTGAAATGAGTACAAAAGCGGTATCTGCGGCATTCATGGATTTACTCCTCCTTTTGGGTTTTTTAAAGAAGGATTGCAAAGCATATGCCATGTTGGCAGAATCGTATATTATCTTTCTATTACAAATAGTTACGATGCAACAAGCATTCGACGCTTACGATACGAAATCGTATTATGGTGAGTTATGCATACAAAATTGTATCGTATCTGGTTCAAGTTCCCCCTGGTTTACATTGGAGGTTCGACTGCGCCATTCCGCCATAAGGTCTTTTTCAGACAAAACCGGGGAAAGACGTGACTGTCGACGCAGGGCGTCAGGGAAATGCATTCCCGGGCAGAGCCCGGGAACGAGAGGAAGGCTATTACGCATTGTGGCAATGCAAACCGCGGCGGAGCCTTGGCGCGAGGCTTAGAAGTGCTCCCTTCTTTTGGCATAGCGGGTAAGCATGCCGATGGCCTTGATGCAGGTTTCCGGTTCTCTGAAAACCGGAAACCCGAAATCTTCCAGTTTTTTTGCCATAGCCGCTGTGTTCGACGCATTGGGTCCGTAAACCCAGGTTACGACAGGTTTCCGGGCATACGCTCTCATCTCTTCATAGGCATCCAGGTAGGCGCCGGAATTCTTGCCAAGAGCATCCGCCCAGACCACGTTGAAAAGGGAGTCCACGTTGTCGTCGGCCAGCACCGCCCTGAGAATGCGGCCATAAAACACGCCAAAATCTTTCACGGTCGGGATCATGGGTCCCAGATCAACCGGATTTTGTCCGAGGTCTTCAGAAATTTCTTTAAAAATCTCTCTGCTTGCCGCGCTGAATTCCGAGAGAACCAGATCATACCCGGCTCCCTCATCCACAGCCAGGACACCCACGCCCCCCGTAAAGCTTACCACGCCGACCCGATTTCCAGAAGGAAGGGGCTGGGAAGCAAAGACTTTGGGCAATTCAAACAGCTCGCTGAATTTGTCGATCCTCAAAAGACCGGCCTGACTGCACGCAGCACCGAATATGGCGTCATCCACGGCAAGGGACCCGGTATGGGAAGCGGATGCCTGCGCGCCGGCGCTTGTTTTGCCCACCTTCAGCGCCAGGACCGGTTTCTTGCGTGATACCCTGCGAGCAACTTCCAGAAACCGCTTTCCATCCTTGATGCTTTCCAGATAGATGCTGATCACGCCGGTTGAATCATCGTTTTCGAGGTATTCCAGCAGATCGCATTCATCCACATCGCATTTGTTTCCGAGATCACAGATCTTATTTATCCCGAATCCCAGATCCGGATAGGCATAGGCCTGGGGGTTGATCATGCCGGTCTGGGAGCAGATGGCAACCGGCCCCTTTTTAAGCCGGTAATACCCTGCATCGTAGGGACAGGGGTTCAACCCGTTTACAGTGTTGATAATTCCGGCGGTATTCGGGCCGATAATGCGGACGCCACAGCTTCTTGCCGCCTCCACCAGCTCTCTTTGCAACCGGGCGCCACTTTCATCTTTTTCCGCAAAACCGTCGGCCACCACCACAACCGAACGGATGCGGTTCCGACCGCATTCCTCTATAATCCCCAGCACGTTCCGGGCGTTGATCATCACAAGAGCCAGATCCACCTGCTCCGGAATATCGCTGAGGGAAGGGTATACCTTCAATTGAAGCACTTCCCGGTATCCGGGATTCACGGGGAAGATTTTCCCTTCATATCCTGCTTCTATAAGGGATTTTACCACCACGTACCCCCCAAAGCCCCCCTCCCTGAAGGAGCCGATCACTGCAATGCTTTCGGGTTCAAAAAATAGGTCCAGGGCTGTTCTTTTTAATTCGTCGGGATTCATTTTGTCCTCACGGGTTTATGCATTCCCACGCTGGAGCGCGGGGACGAGAAATGGTTCAGTGCTTGTCACGAAATCTCCGCGGGCCCATTAGGCTATTTACAATAATGCAACGGGTGTGTTACTTTTTGCCTTCTACTCTTTTTTGACGGATATTTCAATTTCATTACACATCTTTAGGAAAATGCAAGGAGTGCTATCCTGATGGCAGACAAAAAGTATATCCCCCTGGGCGTTGGTTTTTATCCGGACTGGTTTTACAAGCATTACGGCATATCCTTTGGAAGAAAATACTATTATGACCCGGAAACTCGGGTGAAGGCCCGAATGGAAATCGCAAGGAGGCTTCACGAGAGGTTCGGAGACCTGGGGCTCGGTGATCCGGATCCGAAACCCGTGCCGCTCATCACCTTCGGGATGGTCATGCTGCCTGCCGTATTCGGGTGTGAAATCATCTATAAGGATGAAGCCCTGCCCTGGGCCATGCCGCTGAATCTTTCCGAAAAGGAAATCATGGCATTGAAGGTTCCCGATATCTTCCACAGCCCTCCCATGACAAGCATGATCGAACAAATTGCATATCTCAAAGACAAGTACGGTCATGTAGTGGGGGATATCAATACAACGGGCGTCCAGAATCTGGCCCTCAAGATTCGGGGAGACCAGCTCTATGTTGATTTGTTTCAAAATCCCGCCTTGTGCCATCGTCTGCTTCAACTCTGTACGGAATGCGTCATCCAGCTGTTTCAATTCAACCACAAAACCACCGGAACGGCCGCCGTGGACGTAACCCCCATGTGTGATCCGAAACTCTATGTAATTCCAAACTGCACCGCCGAACAGATCTCTCTCAAGACCTACGAGGATTTTATTCTTCCCTACGACAATCAGGTGGCGGATGCCTGCCATCCCCTGGGCATTCATCATTGCGGCTCCGTGAACGAAGTGCTTGAAGGGTATGCGAAGGTTCATCACCTGGCGTTTGTGGAAATAGGCTTCGGGTCCGATGTAAAAAAGGCAAGGCAGGTATTCGGACCGCGGGTGGCCATCAATGCCCGCATTAATCCCGTCCTGATGAAGAACGGTACGCCGGAAGACGTGGCCGCGGAGGTCCGCAATCTCATAACGCAGGGAGATCCCCTGGAGAATTTTTCCATAGACACCGTGGGACTTACCTACGGCACACCCGACGAAAATGTGAAAGCGGCCCTCAACACCGCCAAAAAATATGGAACGATCCACAAAGGGTCCGCCGCAAAATCTTCAGGAAGATTTCCCACGATCGGAACAATCGGGAAACATCCGGTGGAAACGACCATCAGCAGCGAAAAGAAAACGGTGGTGATCGGTCCGGGACGACCCCTTGTCATCATTGGGGAGCGCATCAATCCGACGGGACGCAAGGACCTTGCGGAGGCCCTGGAGCGGGGAGATCTTCGCGCCGTGCAGAAAGAAGCCATTGCCCAGGCGGAAGCAGGCGCTCACATCCTCGATGTCAATGTGGGGATATCGGGGATTGATGAACCCCGGGTCTTACAGGAAGCCATTGCGGCTATTTCAGAAGTAACGGATCTCCCGTTATGCATTGATTCCGCTTTGCCCAAGGCCCTGGAGGCCGCACTGAAGGTCTACAAAGGAAAAGCGCTGGTGAACTCCGTCAACGGAGAAAAAGACAAGCTGGAAAGGATACTCCCCCTCATAAAGGAGTATGGCGCCGCCGTCATCGGCCTTACCATGAACGATCGTGGAATCCCGAAAAATGCCGAGGAACGGCTTGACATTGCGGCAACCATCGTGGAAAAGGCCTTGGAAATAGGTATCCCGCTGGAGGACGTGATCATTGATCCCCTGGCCATGGCCATCAGCGCCGACAGCATGGCGGGCGTTGAAACGATCCGTGCCCTGCGACTCATACGGGATAGACTGCACGTAAACCAGACGCTTGGTTTAAGCAATATCTCCTTCGGGCTTCCGGATAGAAACGCCATTAACGCCGGTTTCCTGGCCATGGCGGTCAGCAATGGACTTACCTGCCCGATTCTGGACCCTACGGTGAAGACCATGAAACAGGCAGTCCTCATCGCGGATCTGCTTTCCGGAAAAGATGACTTCTGCATGCATTATCTCGCTTCCGTCGGGAAGGATTCGAAGCCAACAGGCGTTTCAACAAGCGCTTCCGCCGGCAAGGTTCCCGAGGATGCGGACCTTGAAGAACTGAAAGAGGCGGTGGTGGCAGGGAAGCTGAAAGAAGCGGTAACCCTCACAAGAAAGGCGGTAGACAAAAAGATCGACCCCGGTCGGATCATCGACCTGGCACTTATTGCCGGGCTCAATGCCGTAGGAGAACGTTTCGAGAAAAAGGAGATTTTCGTGCCGGAAATGATGATTTCAGCCCGGACCATGCAGGCCTGCATGGACATCGTGAAGCCGTACCTGAAAACGGATGCGCGCAGGAGCCTGGGGACGGTGGTGATCGGTACGGTTTTCGGGGATCTTCATGACATCGGTAAAAACTTGACAAAGCTCCTGCTGGAAAGCTCGGGCTTCAACGTAATCGATCTTGGGGAAAATGTCCCCCCTGACGTTTTTGTGAAGGAGGCCAAAGAGAACCACGCCCGGGTGATCGGACTCTCCTCTCTGCTGACGACCGGCGACCCCTATGTGGAAGAGACCGTAAAGGCCGTCAGGAACAGTGCCCTGGGGACAGAAGTGAAGATCATCTGCGGCGGCGCGGCCATGACCCGGAAGTTTGTTATCGATACGTGCGGGGCCGATGCCTATGCGAAGGACGCAGCGGAAGGGGTGAGCAAAATAAAGGAGATGGCAAGGTGGTAGATGAAAACCCAGCAATTCTCATTATGGCTTTTATGGGTATGAGGCCATGGGGGTCTCTTTCGAAACGCCGCCAATTATCCTCTGCACATACACTTTGCAGATGCACCATCCCCAGTTTACATTACCCAACAGGCGGTGAAACGTTTGTGGCCCAAGATACTCCCCTTAACTCGTTTTTTCAGACTAAATTCTGAGGCTGCACCGCCGTGCCATGGAATAAAGCAGGTTTTTTGGCGGCTTTTGGAAGAGACCCCCATGGCCGGTTATGGGAAAAAAGCCATAATGAGAATTGCCGATGAAAACCGTTGTATTTGAACCCTTTGGAAAGGTACGGGAAGCAGACGGACGATCCAGTCTCCTGGAGTTGGCAAGAGCCGCGGGGGTCCCCTTGGCCTCGGAATGCGGCGGCGGAAAAACCTGCGGCAAGTGCAGAATCAGGCTCGAAACCGTTCACGGCCCATTCCCGGAACCCACCGGCCACGAAACCGAAATCCTGGGCGATCTGACCCGGAACGGGTATCGCCTGGCCTGCGAGACCATCCTGGAAACCGGCGCGCGGGTTTATGTCCCGGAAGAAAACCGAACAGGACGTCAGGTCATTCTCACCTCCACCACCAGCTATAACTATCCCGGTCGCCTGAATCCCACGCTGGAGTCGTTCCGTGTGGAGGCGCCTCCCCCCGTCCTTGGCCATGTTGCGGCCGACAGGGAGCGATTGCTTTCCGCATTGTATGCGGGGTATGGGATAAAAGCTACCGAAATTGATCCTTTTGTTCTGAAAGATCTCCCCCACATCCTCCGTTCCGGGGGCAAGGGGGTCAACGTGGTCCTGTTTCAAAAGAAAGAAATCATTCAGGTGAGTTCTACCGATGATGGAAGATTCTACGGAATAGCCTTCGACATGGGCACAACCACGGTGGCGGCCTCTCTGATAGACCTGGTTTCCGGAAAAGAACTGACCGTGCAAGCCGCCATGAATCCTCAGATCCCCTTCGGCGAAGATGTCCTTACCCGCATCGGTTTTTGCGGCAAAGGAAAGGAGAACCTCGGTCTCATGCAGTCTCTAATGATCGATTGCATGAATGGCCTCATCAGAGATGCGGCACAAAATGCCGGAATCGATTCGGCCTATATCCTGGAGATTGTCGTGGTAGGAAACACGGCCATGCATCATCTCTTTGCCGGGGTGGTTCCGAAATATCTTGCGGAGGCCCCTTATACGCCGGTCTTTCAGAAGGGAGAATACAGGAAGGCGAGGGACCTGAAGCTGGAAATTTCGCCCTCCGCGTACGTCTATCTCCTTCCCGTAAAGGCGGGATTTGTAGGGAGCGATGCCGTGGCCTGCGCCCTGGCCAGCCGCATTCATCGACGTACGCCGGCCACCTTGCTTATCGATCTGGGGACCAACGGGGAGATCCTTTTTGGGAACAACAAGGGGCTGATCTGCTGCTCCACCGCCGCGGGGCCCGCCTTTGAAGGAGGACACATCCGTTTCGGCATGCGTGCCGCGGCCGGCGCCATAGACCGGGTAAAGATCGATCCGGTCACGTACGAAGTCACCGTCCGAACGATTCTCCATAAGCCGGCATTGGGAATTTGCGGATCGGGGATTATTTCGGCGGCGGCTGAAATGGTAAGGACAGGGGTTCTCCTGAAAAACGGAGGCTTCGGTGGCGCCGTCAAGACCCCGCGCCTGCGCCAGGGGCAAGAGGGACAGGAGTTTGTCCTGGTCTGGAAGTCCGATGGGGGCCTGCAAGAAGATATCGTACTGAGCCGAAAAGACCTGTCCGAACTTCAAATGGCCAAAGCCGCCCTCCATGCGGGAGCACAGCTCATCATGGAAAAGGCGGAAATGAGAAAACCTGACTTGATTCTCCTTGCAGGGGCCGGAGGAAATTATGTGGAGCCGCCCGATGCCTGCGCAATCGACCTGATTCCGGGTTGCTCTACGACAAAGATCATCGGAATCGGAAATGCCGCCCTGCACGGCGCCTGCCTGGCCCTGATGGACAAGAATCAGAGAAGGGAGGCGGAGCGGATAGCCGATGCGCTGGAATATGTGGAACTTTCCGGTCTGCCCAGATTTCAGGAGCTTTTTGTATCGAGCATGTTTTTCAGCCAGGCCGAAGACGCCTGAGGGTTATGGATTCATACAAAAACCACCAAACCAACTCCGGGATAGGCTACTATTTTCAAAAACCCGGAGAAATGGATGCAGCCACTCTGGAGGCCATTTACCTCCTTATCAAAGAAGCGGGAGGCGTGGGGACATCCTGGACGCGGGAGATGCTCCGCAACGCCTTCCTCGTTGGATACGCTGTGCATGGTGACAACATCATCGGCACCAGCACCCACAAATTTCCCAAGGAAGCCTACAGAAAAAACATTGAAGACGCCACGGGGCTGGATCTATCCGGATACCTGGAAAGGGGGTATACCGCGGTAAAAGAGGAATTCAGAGGTCGCGGAATCGGAGGAGAGCTCATCAAAGGGCTGATTGAACGATCGAAAGGCAGGAAGATCTACGTCACCATCCGGATGGACAACCCGTTTCCCCTCAAGATGACCTACCGGGAAGGAATGTTCCTTGCCGCCACATTCATCAACGACAGGACCGGAAACGAACTGGGCGTTTTCACCAATGTTCCGGCCGTGCCCACCAAACCTACGCATCAGCCAAAGTCTCAAACATGTCTTCCTGTTCAGTAGGGTCAGGCCGTTTTTCCTCCAGGCATGCCTGTGCGGGTGCACTCGCGGACAGGCCACCTTCATGGGAGCAAACATTCAGCGCGACTACTTTCGCTCCCCCTTCCTGCAAGGCCGCGGCGCCATAAGAGAGTGTCTCCGCTTCCGTTATCTTGAATGGCTTCAGCCTTCCATGGAGATAGTCCGCATCAAAGAGGTGATATTCCCTGTCGATGAAAAAATACCGTTCGCTGTGGGGCATGGCGTGGCAGGCGCGAATCAGCTCTCCGTGCACCCCCCGGTCGAATCCCACATAGGTCCTGGTTGGTTTGCTTGACGCCTCTATGAGCTTTTTCCCCGATACCAGGATGCAGATTTCCCCGTTATCGATCGTCGGGCTCCCTTCTTGTCCGTAGAAAAACCGCTCCACATGGGGGGCCATTTGAGCAATGATATCCCAGCTCATCTTCGTATGCCCCTTTATAAAACACCGTGAAATCGGTTTTGCCCCATACTCCTTTCGGAACCGGATGCTGGAACAAGCCACAATTTCGGTAAGCAATTTCCTGGTTTCCTCCGAATAATCAAGGATCTGCAAGACAATGGACCGGGCATTTCCGGTGACTTCCGCCAGAATGCGGTCCAGCCGATTCAGACAGTCCCTGGGCAGGCTTTCCCTTTTTCTGACGAGGGTATTTTCGATCAGAAGCCCGTCGATTCCTGAGCAGAGAAACGTGAGCACGGCATCATAAACCGTTCGGATGATGGGTTGGGCATTGATATTGAAAGACGTATTCAGGATAACGGGCGTCCCGCTGATTTTCCCGTATTCTTGAATGATTTTATAAAAAAGGGGGTTTTGTTCTTCGCTCACCGTCTGGAGCCGGGCCGTTCCATCCACGTGGGCAACCCCTTCCATCTCTTTCACCCTGTCCGGAAGGACCCCGTAGATGACGGACATGAAAGGCTCCGCCCGGTCTATGTCGAAATAACGGCCCACCTCTTCCTCCAGGATGGTGGGGGCGAAGGGGCGCCAGGGTTCCCGGTATTTAATCCGCTCATTGGTCCTGTCCCGCGATGCGACGGTGGGCGCGGCCATAATGGAGCGATTTCCCAGCGCCCTCGGGCC
>JBBSAR010000145.1:0-8811 GCA_038252125.1 Desulfatiglandales bacterium | reverse complement strand
GACAAATATCTTCGCCTGAATCTTGACTGGACTTACAAGAACCGGAACCTGTTAGATAAACTGGTGATGGAAAAAATGGCTGCTGTCGCGCAAAATTCGGGTGTGGATCCGCATATCGTTCTGTGGGGCGGTTCGACAAGGTTGGAAGGGAGCGGAGAGAGGTGAAAGTCGAAGATCCCGCGTGCTGTTTGCGGGGCTGAAAGGGGGCGGGAAGGTCAAGCCTGAAAGGAAATGGATTTATGAAAACAATTTTTAACGAACAGGAAATGAAGGCGTTTGAGCCGGCTGAAAAAATCGGTCTGGTGGCCTGTGTTAACCCGGAAGGACTGCCGCATATTTCTCTGATTACTTCCATTATGGCGCCTAAACCGGATAAGCTTACCCTGGGGCAGTTCTGTAAAGGGTTAAGCAAACAGTATATCCAGGAAAACCCTCATGTGGCCTTTTTAATCATGACCATGGACAAAAAGATGTGGCGGGGGAAGGCCAAATGGACCCATCTGAAAAACGAAGGCCCGGAATACGAGCGTTACAACGAAACGCCCATGTTCCGGTACAACACCTATTTCGGTATTAATACCGTTCACTATCTGGATCTAATAGAGACCTCCGAAAGCCAGGGGCTTCCCATGTTCAGGATTGTCCTGTCCGCCATGCTGACCAGACTGACAAAGGGTTTTGCGGCAACAGGAATGAAGGATCGGATTCTCAAGCCTTTTGCGGAGGATCTGTTTAACCAACTTGATTCGCTAAAATTTCTGGCCTATGTGGGGCGGGATAACTTTCCGGTCCTCGTGCCCGTGATCCAGTGTCAGGCGGCCGACAGTTGCAGACTGGCCTTTTATCCATTGGCGTTCAGAGACGAACTCGCGCGCATTCCAAGGAAAACGATGGTGGCCGTTTTCGGTTTGACCATGAAAATGGAAGACGTTCTTATTCGCGGCGTCTTTGATGGCTTTAGACGGATAATGGGGCTAAAACTTGGAATCATAGACATCCAATGGGTCTATAACTCCATGCCGCCGGCGCATGGGCGGATCTATCCGGAGATGGAGTTGAAGCCGGTAGTTGATTTTGTTTGATCTGCAAAGAAATCCCAAGCAGATGCATAATAGTAAGGAATGATAGCCCATTTTTCGAGCCTGAGCCGCTTTTCGCGGGTTATGTCGGTGCACGGCTGAGAGGAATCAATAGAATGGAAACAAAAGATTACGACCATATTCTTGAAATCAGGAATCTCATAATCAAGGATTACGATGATGTCAAAATGATTATGGACCAGGCCTATCAGGGCATGGGAGGCGCCTGGAGCCCGGAGGAGTTCAAGACTCTTTTGAACCTGTTTCCTCAAGGCCAGATCTGCATCCAGGACAAGGACCGGGTGGTGGCCTGCGCCCTGGCGCTGATCATCGATTATGGCAGCCTGGAACATGACCATTCCTACGAGGACATCGTTTCGGACGGCAGTTTTGAGAGTCATGATCCAGATGGCGATTATCTCTACGGCATCGATCTCTTTGTGGACCAAGAATATCGGAGCATGCGTTTGGGCCGCCGTCTGTACGATGCACGCAAGAGCCTTTGCGAGGAGCTGAACCTGAAAGGGATGATCGTAGGGGGACGCATCCCCAATTATGCCCAATTTGCAGGCGAGTTGAACCCCATGGAATTTATCCGGAAGGTTCAGAAACGGGAAATCATCGATCCGGTTTTGACCTTTCAATTGGCCAACGACTTTCATCCCAAACGGGCGATTCGCAACTATATCCCAAAGGACAATAAGTCCAGAAGCTATGCGGTATGGCTGGAATGGAACAATATATTTTATCAGAACAAAAGAAAGGTTATCTGGGGTCGTAAATCCAATGTTCGATTAGGAGCGGTTCAATGGCAGATGCGTCTATTTCAATCCTTTGAGGAACTGATGCAACAAGTGGAATTCTTCGTGGATACGGTCGCCGGATACAAGGCGGATCTGCTGCTTTTTCCTGAGTTGTTCAACGCTCCGCTCTTATCCCAGTTCGATCAACAGGACCCACCCAAGGCCATGCGGTCTCTGGCGAAATACACCAATCAGATCAGGGATGAAATGCTTCAGATGGCAGTCAGTTATAATGTCAACATCGTGGCGGGGAGTCTGCCTTTGCATGAAAACAATAAACTCCATAATGTATCGATCTTATGTCGTCGGGACGGAACCTGGGATATGCAGTATAAATTGCACATCACGCCCGACGAAAGAGAATATTGGGGCCTCCAGGGAGGACATGACCTTAAAATATTTGATACGGATATGGGAAAAATCGGTATTCTTATCTGCTATGACATAGAATTTCCGGAACTTTCCCGCCTGTTGGCGGACAAAGGCATGAAAATCCTCCTGGTTCCCTTTTGGACCGACACCAAGAACGGATATCTGCGGATTCGACGCTGCGCCCAGGCGCGGGCCATTGAAAATGAATGTTATGTGGCCATATCCGGCAGCGTGGGCAATCTGCCCAAGGTGGAGAATATGGATATTCAATATTCCCAGTCGGCTATTTTCACCCCGTCGGATTTTGCATTTCCCCATGACGCGGTGGCGGCAGAGACCACGCCAAACACGGAAATGGCCCTGATCGCGGATATCGATTTGGATCTGTTGAAAGAACTGCGAAAACACGGCACCGTCCGCAACCTGGAAAGCCGTCGCAAGGATCTGTATCAAATTACCTGGTTGGGATGACTTTTACTTCTTATGGGCAGCTTGCATCCTATACAAATTCCCTGGCAGCGAAATGCAGAATAAGGAAGCCATTCCGTCACGAGGTCTTTTGAATAAAATAAGATGCGTGAAAAGGTATGCTATTCAAATATCTTTTCATCCTTTGCGCCGGCTTCAGCCGCATCTGATTCCATATCACGGAATTTGCCGATTTTTTTGTTTTTCCAGTATTCCTTATACCATTCATTTGCAATAATCATGGACATGACTTCATTGGTTCCGGTCCAGATGGATGCCAATCGTAGATCGCGGAAGATCCTTTCCACGGGATAAATATTGGTGTAGCCGATGCCTCCCATGACCTGCATGGCATTATGGACCGCTTTCTGGCACGATTCTGTAACAAATTTCTTGGACTGGGAAACCATCCGGCGAATCCGCTTCTCGTCGATCTTTTCATCCACTGCCCTCGCCGTGGTATAAATCATGGACCGGGATGCATCCAAGAGGGTGACCGCCTCGGCCACCTGGAAAGAAACCCCCTGGAAAGCCGCAACCGGCTGGCCAAAGGCTTTGCGTTTTGAGGTGTAATCCGTGGCCACATCAACAGCCGGAACGGCAGCGCCAATGGTCATGGCGGCCGTACCAAGACGTTCAGGGATCATCATGGTATTGAAAATTTTGACACCCCGATTGAGTTCGCCCAGAAGATTTTCCTTGGGTACTTTTACATCCTTGAAGACCATTCGGGCAGCGCCTCCGCCGCGGCAGCCCATAAGCCCGTACAGGTATTCCGTTTGAACACCCTCTGTTTTGTCAACGATAAAACAGGAAATGGACTTATGGGGTTCGGCGCCCGGGTCAGTTCGGGCATAAACCAAAAAATAATCAGCACCTTCTCCACCGACGATGAAGCGTTTCTGGCCGTTGACGACAAAGTGGTCCCCCCTGTCTTCGGCCATGGTGGTGGTTCCGAAGAAATCAGATCCACCCCGCGGTTCCGTCAGGCATTCCGCGGCAAAGGATTCTCCTTTGAGCAGGGGTTTGACATATTTTTCCTTCTGGGCATCATTGCCGTGGAGTATTATGGCATCACAGACAAGTTCAGCACCCACGCCAAATGTACAGGCAAAGATATAGCCCAGAACACCGATCTCCTCCATAACCGTGCAGGTGGACACCCAGTCCATGCCCCTGCCGCCCCATTTTTCGGGATAGCGACAGCCCATAAGGTTCCGCCGGCCGGCTTCCCTTAAAAATTCTTTTGGGAACTGAATTTTGTCCGCATCCATATCCAGAATCATTTGTTTGGGGATGGATTTGACAAAGTCACGAGCCTCCTGTTTCAATCCTTTCTGTTTATCGTTGAGCAGATAATCAAACATATTAAATATCCCTCCTGAGTTTGTATTTCATCACTTTTCCTGACGGCGTGTGGGGAAGTTCCGATACAAAATCAAATTTTCTTGGGATTTTGAATTTTGCCAGGCGGTTGGAAAGAAAATCCTTCATTTCATTTTCCGTCAGTACCTGGTCCTTCGCAGGTACGATTACCGCTTTGACGGTTTCACCCCAGTCGGGATTGGGCACTCCGATAACAGCAGCTTCCGCAACACCGGGGTGTTCCATGATCCGGTCTTCCACTTCTTTTGAATAAACATTTTCCCCGCCCGTGACGATCATATCTTTGATTCGGTCCACAATAAAAAGAAATCCGTCTTCATCAATCCGCGCTATGTCGCCTGTCTGGTACCAGCCATCATGAAAAGCGTTTTCTGTTGCCTCAGGATTGTTGAGATATCCTTTCATCATGGAGGCAGCCTTAAGCCAGATTTCTCCTGTTTCACCCGGGCCTGCCGGTGTCATGTCGGCCTTCATTACCCTCAGTTCAGCACCGGGCAACGCTTTATTGCCAATGGAACCGGCATGTTTTTCATGGTCTTCCGGGTACAGAACCGTACCCGTAGGGCCGGATTCCGTCATGCCGTAGACCTGGAAAAACCGGTCGGATTGATAGGCTTTCTTCAATTTCTTCACGGTTTCAGGGGCGATCGGTCCCCCGCCATATACCCAGGCCTTCATGGAAGAGAGATCAAAATCAGCAAAATGGGGAATCATCTCCAAGGGCATCAGGTAGGAGATGGGGGCGCCAAAATAGGCGGTGCAGGACTTTTTCTGTATGGCTTCCAGAAAGTGAAGCGGGTGGTATTCCCTTAAGAGCACACTTTTGCCGGCGACGCTGGTGATTCCCATGAACCAGTTGTTCAGAGGCGAAGAGTGCCAGATCGGCATGGCGATGAGCATCGTATCCGTACTTTCCAGCTGAAGGACTCCCGCTCCTGTGCGGCCGGCTGACATCACACTTTTGTGGGTATGGAGGCAGCCTTTCGGGTTGCCCGTGGTGCCGCTGGTATAGAGAATCTCAGCCAGATCTTCGTCCTGGACGTCAACGATGGAAAATGCAGGGGCCTTATCCATGGCATCCCCCAGAAAATCAAATCCTTTGACCCTGGTATCCATGGCCATTTTTGAAATATTTACGGTGAGGCCCTCCGCCACCGGGCTTAAAGTGCCGTCGAAGAGGAACAAAACAGATCGACTGTTTTCGAGGATATAATCCACCTCCACGGCGGTCAGTTTATGGTTGACCGGAACAGCAACGCCTCCAGCCTTTAAAATCCCAAAAAAGGAGAAGACAAAATCAAAGGTGTTCTGGCTCATAAGGGCAACCGCATCCCCCTTTTTTATTCCTCTGGCCTGGAAACAGGCCGCGGCCTGCTCGCTTTTTTCCCTTATCTGTTTGAAATTAAATTCTGTGTCCATACCGGATAGAGCAATTTTGTCCGGGTAACGTTCAGCATTGGCATCAATCAGTTCAACGACATTCATTTAGCATCCTCCTTTGGATTTGAAAAATTTGATTGCTTGAGTGCTGCCAGGCGTTTAATCAATTTTTCCCTTGTTGCAAGAATATCCTGTTCCAAGAGCACAAGCTCATTCTTTCTCTCCCGAATATCCCTGAGTTTTGCATCTCCGAACTTGAGACTTTTTTCGATCTGTTGGATTTCATTGGTTTCAAGATTGGACATACCGATCATTTCCGTGATTTCATCCATGGAAAACCCAAACCGCTTCCCCCTGAGGATCAGTTTCATCCTCGCCTTGTTTCTTGAAGTATATATCCGCTGGTTGCCTGCTGTCCTTTCAGGCGTAATCAAGCCCTTTTCTTCGTAGAACCGCAGCGTTCGCGTGCTGATGTCCAGTTCCTCCGCGATCTGGGATATCGTATAGGTACATTTTTTTTTGTCGCCTGTCATGGCACAGTTCCCTGGATCAATAAATGAAAAAAGGCAAGCTTGAAAAACTTAACGTTTACGTAAACTATAAGTGTAGTTTTGTCAATTCAAAAAGCTATTACAAAACCCGAGGCAGCCTACTTTGTTGCGGAGGAAGGCAACAGATCGGCGATCCTGTTCGTCAACATGGACGATGCTTCGCAGATTCCGGCTATCGCTGAACCCTGGTTTCTGGCTGTGGATGCCACGGTGGAATTTCAGACGGTAATGAAGATGGAGGATCTCCTGAAGGCAGGGCCAAGTATCAAAAACGCCGTGAAAAAATTTGGATAGAGTGCATCCTGTTCAAATATTCATTACACAAAGTAAAAAATGCCTGCGGCACGTATAACTGAACGGTCGGCGTAAATGAAGAGCGGGGGATAACGGGGCCATCCGGTATACGGTCGCGCGGCTTTTAATATTGACTGGGGTTATGGAACAGACGGGATGGGGGTGACGGGATATGAGAATTGAATATGACAAAGAGGCCGATGCGCTTTATATTCAACTGAGAGAGGTGGATGTGGATGATAATGTCGATATTGAAGAAGGGATCACTATCGATCTGGATGAAAAGAGGCATGTGGTCGGGATCGAGATCCTGGATGCCGGCAAGAAACTATCCTCGCATGACATGGCTAACATAACTATCGAAAACCTCCCTTTGGAAAGGGCTGCGTGATTCAACCCGGCGTTTGCAAATCAACTTTTCCATCTCAACGAAAATTTCCAGTATTCCCCACCAGCTTTTCAATCCAGGAGATCCCAAGGGCGCTCGGCTTCACAAAAACATCCATTGTCTGTCCTTGTCTTAGTCCATTATAGAATATCACCTCACCGCATAGGCGTCGAAAGTCGGAAGCAAAAATACAAAAAGGACGAGGGCGGCAAACAGGGCGCTCCGTTTCCGACGGTTTCCGGCAGTTTATGAAATACTCTCCCAGAATCCCTCCCACAAAGGGGAAGGACGTTTCAATTCCGATGGCAAATTTGTCGTAGCCTTTAAGTCACGGGTATTGCTTCTAATCTCCAAAGTAACGAATATGGTATTTATACCCCTGCTCCACAAGGAAGAGCTGCCGGTTCAGGGCAAAGGTCTGCTCGTCGGTTCCTTTGCACACGAGGGTATAAAAACTGGACAGCCGGCTTTTGGGACGCAGGATGCGACCAAGGCGCTGGGCCTCTTCCTGGCGCGACCCGAATGTCCCGGAAACCTGTATCATGACGTTTGCATCTGGCAGGTCAATGGCAAAATTTGCGACTTTGGAAACGACCAGAATCCTTATATGTCCCGACTTAAACTGCGCATACAGCTCTTCTCTCTCCTGGTGTTTGGTTTTCCCCGTAATCAATGGATAGCCCAATGCCTTTGAAATCTCCTCCAGCTGAGTAATATACTGGCCAATGATCAGTATGCTGTCATCTTCATGATTGGCTATCAGATCTTCGGCAAGTTTTATTTTTAAGGGATTTTCCGCGGCGATGCGGTATCTTTGCCGTTTAGGGGCGCCGGCATAGCGGATTTCTTCTTTTCGGGGGAGCCCTATGCGGTATTCGGTACAAATGGCTTCAGCGATGAACCCCCGGTTTTCGAGGGTTTTCCATGGCACATCGCACCGCTTGGGTCCGATGAGCGCAAATACATCATCTTCCTTGCCGTCCTCGCGGACCAGCGTGGCGGTCAAACCCAGCCTTCTTTTGGCTTGAATCGTGGTCGTGGCCCGGAACACCGGCGCCGGCAGCATATGCACTTCATCGTAAATGATCAGCCCCCAGTTGCCGCGGGTGAAGATCTCCAGATTTTTCATGGGTTCCTGTTTGTTCCGACGATGGGTCAGCATCTGATAGGTGGTAATGGTGACCGGCTTTATGCTTTTCATCTGACCGGTATATTCGCCAATCCATTCCCGGCCGAGGTCCGTTTTGGACAACAATTCGTCCCGCCACTGATGCACGGAAACATTGTTAGTGGCGATGATAAGGGTGTGGCCGGAAACCCTGGCCGCAGTCCCAATGCCGATAATGGTTTTCCCCGATCCGCACGGGAGCACAATGATGCCGCTGCCCCCGGTGGAACGACCTTCCTGATAGAAGGCATCAACGGCTTCCTGCTGATAATCCCGCAATGCAAACGGGTTGCCGTCCAGATCAACATCCCGCAGTGCAATATCCAGATGGGCGCCTTCCACATACCCGCAGACATCCTTCACGGGATAGCCGGCCTTGATCAGGGCCTGTTTCACATTGCCCCGTTCTCCGGCATCGATCCACCATCCGTCCCTGGCCGGTTTGATCCAGAAGCGCTTCAATTCCGTATTTTGCCCGATTCGGTTCAAAACGATTTCATCGAGCACGCGCAGGCGGAGGCTCTCTTCGGTTGCCTTTTCAAGAATCAACCTGCCATACAGCCCATGCCATTCCTGCATATCGGCAAGCACATTGGCGGGAGGTTCATACCGCGAAAAGCGCTCCATGCCTTTCCTGATTTCAACAAACGAAATGCCGAGCGCAGCGGCATTCCATATGGATAGAGGCGTTACACGATAGGTGTGAATGAATTCCGGGGATTTCACCAATTCAGCAAACAGGCCTAAAAAGTCACGGCATTCGGCATACTGAGGATGGGCTGTTTCAAGCATAAAGGTGCGATCGCTCTGAATAATCAGAGGGCCGACTGCAACGGGACTCCTGGATATCATGAGTCTGCCCTCACGATTTTAACCCGGTAGTTTTTTTTCAATTTTGCCACAGCAGCCTCCACCTGTTGTT
>JBBSAR010000144.1:0-8828 GCA_038252125.1 Desulfatiglandales bacterium | reverse complement strand
TACGCCCGTGAAAGAAGCTTCCGGCAGGCGGTGATCCTCCTGGATGATCACCCGCATGCCATTGGCGAGGAGAATTCTTTCTCCTTTCGTTTCCTTTTCGGTGGACACCGCCGCTTTGACCGGTTCAGTATTCGCAACCCGAAAAAGGCCGGCAGCTTGCTGATCGTCCATTTGAAATTTCGCATCCAATGGAAGCACCATCCCGAGAGTGAGGTTTTCAGGCGTAAAGCAGGATCTTGCCACACGGAGGATATCCTCCGGCGTCACCTGCCGCAACCGATCCAGATAGCTGTCAGCATGATCCATATTTCCCGTCATGGTCTGAAAAAATCCGAGCGTCCTGGCCTGCCCCGACATATTTTCAAGATCAAAAACAAAACCGGCTTCAGCAATGGTCTTGGCCTTGGCCAGTTCCGACGAGGAAACCGGTTCGCTCACAACCCTGGCCATCTCTTCGCCGATAGCCTCCAGCGCCTCTTTGACCTTTTCCGGGGCAAGCGTGGCATCAATGGAGAAAACCCCCGGGTTTTTAAGGGCATAGGTCCCCGCATCAATGCTGTACACCAGATTGGAATCCATCTTCATCCTGTTATAGAGACGCGAACTCTTGCCTTGCCCTAAAATGATCTCCAGGAGGTCCAGCGGATAGATCTCTTTATTGTTGATCGAAGGGATATGCCACAAGAGATTCATATAAACCTGCTTCACCCGATCATTCTTTACAATCTTCCTGAGCGCGGTCTGCGGCGGCTCCACCGGGCTCATGAAATCACTAACCGGCTTTCGGGGGAAATCCTTGACCAGGGCGCGCACTTTTTGAAGGGCATCGTCCGAATCAAAGTCTCCAACGGCCACCAGGACCATATTTTTCGGAACGTACCACTTGTTTATGTATTTCAGGATGGCATGCCTGTCAATCGCTCGGATGCTTCCCTCATATCCTATGATGGGTCTGCCATAAAAATGCTTTTTGTAAGAAAGGGCCATGACCGCCTTTCCGAGCTCGTTCTCCGGAATATCGAGAGAACGCCTGTATTCTTCCAGAACCACTTCCTTCTCTTTCGCGAGTTCCACTTCATCAAAAAGCGAGTGCTGAACCGCATCCAGCAGGACATCCAACCCGGTATCAAAGTGAGAACCCGGGATTTCCACAAAGTAAACGGTCCTGTCAAAAGAGGTGTAGGCGTTGATATTCCCTCCCGAAGCCTCAATGGTCTTGGCAATTTCGCCCATCTTTCTTAATGGGGTCCCCTTGAATATCATATGTTCAATGACATGGGTTATCCCCGCTTCCTGTTCCGTCTCGTTGGCGCTTCCCGTCATCACCCATACCTGTATGGCCGCAACGGACGCACTGTGATCCTCCTTCAGAATGACGGTCAGGCCGTTTTCCAGCGTAATTTTTCCGGCATTGTCCGTCACTGACAGGGCATAAAGATTGGGCGCAAAGCATACGGCGAGTAGGACACAGACGACAAAACCAAATGCCGCCACAGGGAACCATCTCCGTCCATTTACATTTTTTCCAAAGACTTTCAAGAGTTAGACCTCCTTCAAAGAAAGTTGTATATTGTATCATTTTCTTGTTGACAATACTATATATTGTGCATTAAATACATTTCCTATGATTTTAGGCATGCGACTCGCGAACATTTCAAACTTCCGCGACATTCGTTAAATGGTCGGAAATCCGCGTGGTTCTCCGCGCGTTTTTTATCTCGTCACCCTAAATAAATATCCATCACGCGAATCTTGTTCATCATTCTTCCTCTTTTCCTAACACAATAAGGGGAAAAATCAGAATTTCAATCTCATCCGCGAACGAACCGGAATCTTTAGAGGAGGCAATCCATGGGTCAAGCAGGCAAAATGCTGGTTACGGAAGAAGGAGTTTTCGACCTCGATAAATACAGGTGGGATGATCGCAGGTGCTCTGACCTGCTGCTCAAGGAAAATTCCATCAATACCGAACAGGCCATGGATATCAGTAGGTTTCTGAGTGAACAGATCGCCAGTCTCAATCTCCAGACCATCACACTTCCGTTCATCGAAAATTTGATTGAGGCAAAGCTCCTGGAATACGGGCTGACCAAGACATCGCCGGTGAGGCTTGATAGATCTATCTTCAAAAAGAAAGGGCTGAGGCTTTCCGAAAACGCGCAGCGCGTCTTGGAGAGGAGATACCTCAAGAAAGATGACAATGGAAGAATCATCGAATCCGCTGAAGAGATGTTCATGCGGGTGGCCAAGCATATTGCGCTGGCCGAGGAGCATTTCGGAAAAAGCCGGGAAAAAGTGGAAGAAATGGAAAAGGTTTTCTACAAGTTGATGACCGAGTTTAAATTTCTTCCAAATTCTCCAACCCTCATGAATGCGGGGCGGGAACTGGGTCAGCTTGCCGCGTGTTTTGTCCTTCCGGTGGAAGACAGCATGGAAGGCATTTTCGATTCCCTGAAAAACGCGGCGCTCATCCATAAATCAGGGGGCGGAACCGGTTTTTCTTTTTCCCGTCTGAGGCCCGTAAGGAGCAGGGTCGGGACAACAGGAGGCATTGCATCAGGGCCTGTCTCTTTCATGAAAATTTTCAATACCGCCACCGAGCAGGTTAAACAAGGGGGAACTCGCCGCGGAGCCAATATGGCTGTCCTGCGGGTGGACCATCCTGACATTATGGAATTCATCCACTGCAAGAAACATGATAAGGATTTGAATAATTTCAATATATCCGTCGCCGTGACCGACGCTTTCATGGAGAGCGTAAAACAGAAGACTGCCTATGACCTCATTGATCCCCGGGAGAAATGCAAAGTGGGCGAATTGAACGCGGTGGATGTGTATGACGCCCTTCTGGAACAGGCCTGGGAAAATGGTGATCCGGGCATCATATTTCTGGACCGGATCAACCGCGACAATCCGACCCCTTACCTGGGTGAGATTGAGAGCACCAACCCTTGCGGAGAACAACCGCTGCTTCCCATGGAGGCCTGCAACCTGGGTTCCATTAACTTGGCCAAATTTGTCTCCGCCGCGGAGGAGGGTCCGGCGGTCGATTACACCGGATTGCGGGAGGTGATCCATAACAGTGTGCGCTTTTTGGACAATACCCTGGAAATGTCCCGATACCCGCTTCCGGAAATCACCGAGATGGTGAGAGGAAATCGAAAAATCGGATTGGGCGTCATGGGTTTTTCCGACCTGTTGTTTCAGCTGCGAATCCCCTACAACTCCAAAAAAGCCCTTGAAACAGCGGAAGAGGTCATGGGCTTTATTCAGGAAGAATCTCATAATGCGTCTCATATGCTGGCGGAGGAAAGAGGGCATTTTCCAAATTATGATGAGACCTATTTCAGCGACGCGGAAGAAGCCCCCATGAGAAATGCCACGACCACTACGATCGCCCCTACAGGCACCCTGAGCATCATTGCGGAATGTTCCAGCGGCATAGAGCCCCTGTTTGCTCTCAGCTTTGTCCGAACGGTCATGGATAACGATAAACTGCTCGAAATAAATCCCTATTTCGAAAAAGCCGCCCGGGAGAAAGGATTTTACAGTCCCGAATTGATGGACAGGATAGCGGAGCAAGGGAGCATCGCGCACATCAAGGAGATTCCGGAAACCGAAAAGAGCATTTTTGTCACGGCCCACGATATCGTTCCCGAATGGCATGTTCGCATGCAGGCGGCCTTCCAGAAACACACGGACAATGCGGTTTCCAAAACAGTCAACCTCCCTAAAGACGCATCCGTCGAGGATGTTCGAAAGGTCTACAACCTGGCCCACGAACTGGGTTGCAAGGGCGTCACCATTTACAGAGACGGCAGCAAGGAAAACCAGGTCCTTTCCATCGCCCACAAAGAGGAGAAGACAGAAACTACCCGGTTCATGACAGCCGTAAAGGAACGGCCCGAAACCCTGTTCGGATTCACCACAAAGATGGCCACCGGTATGGGGGCGCTCTACGTAACCGTCACCGAGTATGAAGGCAGGCCCTTTGAAGTCTTTGCCACCATTGGAAAATCGGGCAGGTCTACCACCGCCAAGACGGAAGCCATAGGAAGACTGGTTTCCCTCGCACTCAGGTCCGGGGTAAGGGTGGAGAAGATTGTGGAGCAGTTGAAAGGCATCGGAGGGGAACATCCGGTGTTTCAAAAGGATGGACTGGTCCTGTCCATCCCCGACGCAATCAGCATTGTCCTTGAAAAACGTTATCTTTCCGATAAACCCCAGAGGAATAACGGCAAGCACAAACACAGCCTTCTGGGAGAAACCTGCCCGGAATGCGGCCAGACTATCAGTTTTGAAGAAGGCTGTATGACCTGCCACTTCTGCGGTTTCACAAAGTGCGGATAAACCCTTTATGGAAAAAAACAGGCCCATCCCGGTTTTTCCGGAATGGGCCCGACAGAACCGCGACGGAAAAGACTTAACTTACATACCGAGTTCCTTTTCTCTCGGGGTTAACGGTTGTTGGGGAAACCTTCTGCTATTTCACAGCCGAAATCCGTATAATTACATCCGTCCCTTTTCCAGGTGTGCTCTGAACCTCCATATGCCCTCTGTGCTCCGAAATGATCCTCTGAACCCTGCAGAGACCCATCCCGATGCCCACCGCCTTGGTGGTAAAGAACGGGTCAAAGATATAAGGAATATCCTTTTCCAGGATACCGCGGCCTTTATCCTCTTTCCTTCAGATGAAACCCGTCCGTTTCTTCCACGGCATGGATGGCAATGGAGACTTCATTTCCCTTAAAGGCCTCCAAAGAATTCAAAAGCACTTCATCCAGGGCCAGCGAAAAAAGATGGGGATCGACCTCCCCATAGACCGGACTCACACGAACCATCCAGGAGATCTTTTTTGACCGTTGAGCCGCTATTTCTTCCAACCGGCCTTTTGACGCTTCCATAACTTTTTCCAAAGAGGATCTCACCGGTACGGCAGATCTCAGTACGGCATAACCGCTCACTGCCTGGACAATGTCCTCGAGCCTGCGTGCATCCACCAGAATATTACTGAGGTAACTCGCCATACGCTCACCGACATCCGGCTGGTTGAGCAACCGATTGGCAAACCCCCCTATGGCGGTCACAGGGTTTCGAATCTGATGGGCAACCGCCAGTGCGAACTTCTCCAGGCTTTCCGCCCTCCGGTGCTGCATGCGATGCTCTTCTTCGAGGGCAATCTTTTCTCTCTCATGGAAGTGATGAATCTCAGTCAGGTCATGAATCAAGACAACAATAGCAGGGGTTTCATCATTCCCTACGAGGAAAGAAGTAGTAAGAGACAAATGGAGCGTATTGCCTTCAGGGGTTACATAATCCACATTTCGGCACAGATTAACCCGTCTTTCCTGAATAACATCAAGAAAGACCTGGTTGAACTCCAGATTGTCCATATCGGAGATAAACAGATCTCCCCAGCCTTTTCCATTGAGCATCTCCCCCGTATAGCCCAGTATCCGCGAAGCCGCCCGATTCGTAGTAACAATCTCTCCCTCAGAGTTAATCACCAAAAGTCCCACGGGGATACTCTCCAGAATATTCCGGATCACAATCGATTTAATCCCATTTTCCATCGTTGTTTCGGACCTGTTTTTTACTTCCTATTTCTTCTTCCCGGGCCCCAAGTGGCTGGAGAGATATTCCAGCACCTGGTTTTTATCTTTTTCATTGATAACCAGCCCGTTATCAACCATCTCATCCAATATTCCCGACCATTTATCCTTGGAACCTCGTTGGTTGCCGACCAGATCAAGATCATGACAGGCCTGACATTTTTTGAGAACAATCTCCTTACCCGGGCCTTCCGGAAGGGAGTCCTCGCCCAAAACCTGCCAGGGGTTTAAAAAAAACAACAGGCATATTGCCGCAAGAATTCTACTCAAAGCACACATCCTCCTGCCTATCATCAATGTTTGCCTGCATCCAGAGGAGTCCCTTTTCTCTCCCAAGTAATATAGGCCTCCAGGGCAATCATCTTCGGATCATCCAGAGCGAGCGCTTTTCCCTCCAGGGGATTTTCAATACACCAGTTAATCATGTCGCGCAGCGCAACCACTTTGCCCAGTTGCTTCTGGAATTTGGGGTATGTCTCCGGGTGCGTGTCTGCCGCATTAGGATGACACATGTCGCACGAAACCTTGTTCGTTCCAAGGGCACTGTGAAAAAGCTTCTCCCCTTCTACGGTAACATCCACAAACGCGTCGTTCCATTGTTTTAGATCTGATTTTTTAAACTCATCGGCGCCCACAATAGATATGACGCTTGTCGCCAGAAACAGGACCAGGCACAAAATACCGAACATCGTTCTTTGACGCATCTTCCAAGCCTCCTTTCTTCTGAACCTTTAATACCGTTCCTGCGGCGGAATCCGCTTTGCAGAGTCCTGAAACTGCTCATCCACGAGCTGTTCCGTCTTCTCGTCGTACCGTAGAGTCCGGGAGGTATTCTCCCAGAGATCAAAATGCTGGGAGGTACGCCCGCCATGGATCGTTGTCTGAGACCAGCCGGTGGCATCCCGCTCATGGAACGGATCGGCTCGATTCATGAAAACGGTCGTTTTTGGAACTGCGTGGGGCTTCTGCTTATAGCTCACCGGATAGGGCCACGGCCAGGCCGTTGACATCCAGGCCTGAAAAGTAATGTTTCCAATCTGGTTATACAGGATCTGATGAACATGCCCGTGAAGCACGTTGGCCTTCTTGAAAGGCTGCAATACCGCCTGCACCTGTTCCGCATCTTCCGTCCAGAAATTCCAGGGCTTGAAAACTTTGTATAAAGGCGAATGAGAAAAAACGATCAACGGAGTATCCGTATTGACACCTGCAAGGTCTTTTTTCAACCACTCAATCTGTTCTTTCCCGACCATGAAGGGCGACCCCTGCGGATTGTCAAGGCGAGCCATCTGGCTCATCCGCTCCCGCGGAGTTGCCCAGCGGTGGATCCAGTCGTCATAGGTCAGGATACTGTTCAGCGTAACAAAATGAACCCCTTTGTGGTCAAAACTGTAATGGAGCTTGCTGACCTTTTCCCCCCAGTATTGGCCCAGGTCAAGATAGTAATCGTGTTCTCCAATCACAAAACGGATCGGAATCTCAATCTTTGACAATATTTCCAGCCCATGATCGATCTCTTCTTTCTTCCCTAACTGCGCCAGATCCCCCCCGAATACCACGAAATCCGGCTGCGGCCACATGAGGCTCAATTCAGCAACCGCCTGCTGGAGACCCTTATCAAAATTTTTCACAAATTTCGTTCCGTTAATCTGGGTCAGGTGGGCGTCTGAAATACAGGCAAAGGTGAATTTTTCTTCCTCTTTCGCTCCCCAGCAGACCTCCACAATTTTCAGAGGCAGCATGGAGGCTGCCGTAACGGACACGGCGGTTTTCAGAAAACTTCGCCGACTGATGGATTTCTCGTTCCCCATGGGTCAGGTCCTCCTTTCTTCATAAAGTGTTTTTATTTTGCAGCCACATTCTGAAACTGCGGACTGGTCAGGGAATTCATAAATGCAATCACATCCTCCATCTCCTGATCGGTAAGATCCAGCACGCGGACACTGCCCAGAAACGGGTTCTTTTCTCCTCCTTTGTTGTACAGTTCCATGACTTCTTTCAGAGTTGTCATGCTTCCATCGTGCATATATGGACCCGTAACGGCGATATTGCGAAGGGTGGGGGTCTTAAAGGCGCCCAGGTCGGACAATTTTCCGGTTACCACAAAACGCCCCAGTTCGGATGTTTCGCTCTTTGTGAGGATCGATTCATCCAGTTCCTTGCCATTTGCCCGGGCCATTTTAAACTCCTTGACAATTTCCCGAAGACGCGGCTGGATTTTGTTAAACCCCACGCCCAGGTTGTGGAATTTATTGTCGGTAAAGATTGCATAGTTTTCACTGATGGCATGGCATTCCTGGCAACGGGCCTTCCCCCGGTAGAGATCCAGCCCCCTTATGGCGGATTCGGAGAGGGCCGTTTTGTCGCCGCCGTACATGTAGCGGTCGAACGGCGAATCACCCGCCACCACCGTACGTTCAAAACCGGCGATGGCCTTGGTCACTTCGGTCATGGTAATCGCTTCCGGATCAACACCAAAAACTACCTTGAATTGTTTCACATATTCCGGGTCATTTCGGATGGTTTTGACAATAAATTCATGAAAATTTTGAGCTTTTCCGAGGCCATGTTCCACCGAATTCACGAATGGGTCTTTCGCCTGTTCTTCAAGATCGGGACGCCGGCCGTCCCAGAACTGGGCCTGATAATAGGCCGCGTTGATCACCGTCGGTGAATTGCGTGTACCTTTCAACTTGTGAATTCCCTCGGCCACGGGCAAGTGGTCTGTAAAGGCCTTTTCCGGATCGTGGCAAGTGGCGCAGCTCACAGTCCCATCTCCGCTGAAACGCTTGTCTTCGAAAAGCTTTTTTCCCAATGCAATTTTTTCGGGTGACTGGGGGTTGCCCTCTGGAATCACCAAGGGTGGCAGGCCCAAAGGGGTCGGCGCCTCACCGAAGGAATCCCCCGCCCAGAAAAGGAATAGAAAGATGCCGCACAACACCCTAACGATTCTCATGATGCCCCTCCTTATTTTTGAAACCACGAAATGGTTGCGGATTCACAGTTTTTCTTATGATGAATCGTGTAAAAACTCAAGCGTATATCTATTTTCATTTATTTTCAACCGTAAACCGATAGTCGCGGATTGTGGTGAAAAACAGGGATTTTCCTCAACTGAACGGATAAAAAGCTGTGAGCATCATGCAGTAAAATGCGGTTATATCCCATGAGCATTAGAAAAAAGGCCTTTACTCGATGCGTTGATTTCACTATACT
>JBBSAR010000143.1:0-9003 GCA_038252125.1 Desulfatiglandales bacterium | reverse complement strand
GATGGGAGGTTCGACACCAGATATAAATCTCCGCATTAGGATCAGTAATCTTTTTGGGGATGGTATAAAAAAGACCTGAAGGAACATTATCCGTTCCTTCTATATGAAAAGCATAGAACTCCGGCGTGGTTCGCACATCGATCAGATAAGCCTTTTTCTTGCCGGCCATTACATCCTGATAAACTTTGTTGAACTGATCCACATTAATGATCTTGTCCGCCGGAATAAGAGCCGCAATGCTCTTGTGGAATTTGTCTTGTCCCTCGGCCAGTGGATTATCATCAGCGAAAGCCGCCCCTACTGCTCCCGCTATAAACAAAAGGGCCAATACACCAAGCACTAACTTTTTCATGTAAACATCCTCCTCATTATCCAGAAATTTGTAAAATATTCCTTAGAACCCTGATCCCGTTCCTCCCCCCTTTCCGGGTCTAAGCCATGAATCTGGATAATAAGATAATCAGGCTGCATTCCCTCGTCAAGGCTATTTTTATCAGTTGGAACTGATAGTCATACTTCATACATACTGATAAAATAAGCAGCAGTCAAATATGGGGAGAGCTGTCGACAAAACCGGATCGGCTATTGGGAATTCTTTCCGGATCGGGAGGTTTGATCGGAATGATTATTCAGCTAACCCCCATCTTCTGCAACTGTTTGACAATATCGGATTCTCCGAGGAATCCGACATGACGATACACCTCCGTACCATCTTTATCAAAAAAGATCTGCGTGGGGATAATGCGAACGCCAAATCGTTTGGCCTGATCTTTGTTTTTCCAGACATCTATAAATACAACGGCAGCCTTACCTTTGTACTGTTTTTCCAGCTTTTCCAGAATAGGAGACATCATTCTGCAGGGGATGCAGGCATCCGCGCCAAGATCTACCAGGGTGACCATTCCCTTTACCGGGACAACGGCTTCGTGTTGAGCTTCCGCCGTTTCCGCTATCGCCGTGGCAGTGGGATTTCCAAAAGGTAGATAGACCCACATCACCCCAACGATGCCCAACAGAACCGATACACAAAAGAACTTCCTTCTCACTTTCTTTTTCAATTTTTCTTCTCCCCTTACTCCCTGAAGGACCCGGCCGCCCGGATCCCACCCATCATTTTTTGGTTATCCATCCCTTAATATCTTCCTTTGAAGGGACCTTGCCCACACTTTTGACCTCTCCATCCACCATCACGGCGGGGGTCATAAAGACGCCTTGCTTGGCGATCTGCATGATATCCTTGATTTTTTCCACATTGGCTTGGACACCGGACTCCTCAAGCACCTCTTTCACCAGTTTTTCCGTCTGCTCACATTTGGGGCATCCGGGCCCCAGGACCTTGATCTCCATGTTTCCACTCCTTGCTTTTCGCCTTGTTATCGTTCTCAGCTGTTGTTCGCCTCTTGAAGCCATTGGATCAAACTGGCCCGCGGAGGAACCTTACCGACCGCTTTGACTTTGCCGTTGATGATCAGGGCCGGAGTTCCCATCACACCGTACTTGCCGATCTCTTTGATATCCCGGATATGTTCCATATCGGCGATGATACCGGTTTCCGCCATGACCTGCATGAGTTCCTGTTCCAGTCGATCACACTGCACACATCCCGGCCCCAGAAGCTTGATCAATATCCCCTGCCCTTCTTCCTCTTCTACGGGCTTCCCTAAGAATTTCTTAAATTCCCTCAGAAAGGCCTTTCCATAATCCTCCCGCACCTTCCGCGGAATGTAATTCCTTTTTCCCAAACGTTTCAAGAGTTCTTCCTGGACTTCCCGATCCGGCCTCTCCCCAAACTCTTCAGCCGTCATCTCTTCCATGACCGCCTTAATACCGATCATGCCTACGGGAGAATTTCCTACTCTGATCTGTGTTATCTCACCTTGTGACATCACAACCTCTGTTTTTGTCCGGCAGAATTCTCTCACATCTCCCGCCCATAAGGTCGAGGCGACGTCGTGCCTATCCTTATCCTATTCGTACATTGTCATGTAGGAATTCATAATACAGGAAAATAATCACCTTTTGCATATTTCTTCCCTGCGCAGAGAAGGGAGTTTTCTTACGAGTTGGGAAACCGCTTCGTCACCTTCAAGCCAGTGCCTCATGTTCCCTAAAAGGACGCCGGCATAAGGACTTTCGCTTCCATCAGCAAGAAAATAGTCTACCCATAGACCGTCCTTTTTAAATCCAACCAACCCGGCCCGTTCCAGTATTTTCAGATGCTTGGACACTGTGGGCTGAGAAATTCCCAAACCGGCCTGAAGCTCGCACACGCACAGGGAGCGGTGCTGGAGCATTTTCACGATTCTGACCCGGTTGGGATCGGAAAGTGCCTTCATGACTTCAATAAATCTTTTCATAGCAACTCCTGTATGCATTTCAAGCAATATATGAAGGACAGGTCATAATGTCAAGAATTTTCAGGATACATTTTTGACTGTCTTCCCACCACAGCAAAAAAAGGGAGAGAATCCGGCAATTCTCTCCCCTTCATTGCGTCTGTATCTTTCTTTTAAAAACGCCAGGTCAGGCCGAAGCTGAGAGAATCCTGGCTCATGGTAGATTGCATCTGTGCCAGGTCCATGGTTGAACTCTGGCTAAAGGTCTCCTCGAAGGAGTGCATATAGGAGAGGTTGACCACGAGGGTCCTGGTGATGTCGTAACCAACCCCGAAGGTAAGATGCGTTTGGGCAATAGCAGGAAATCCTACAGTTCTGAATATTTCATAGTTCATGTTGTTCACACTTATCCCCTGAACATTGGTGGACCCCATGGGGTTGAAGCCATTGTGCTCATTGACCGGTTGCTTGGAATAGTTGAAACCGGCGCGCAGGGCCAGGGGAGCGATAGGACGATACTGCACGCCCAGGGCAAACACCCACTGATTTTGCCAGTCAAAATCTTCATAACCCGCCGCGCTTGCCCAGTTGTACCATTTGGTGTCGAACTCAACAAGCCAGGCACTGCTCGGCGCCATGGAGACGCCGAACATAATCGTGTTCGGGGATTCCAAATTGAGGGTATCAAGCGTACCGTTCCCGTCAAAATCAAAAACCCTTTCATGCTTGGTTTCCTGGGGGGTGATATAAGAAAGACCGAGATTGAACATTCCCAGATGATAGAGCACTCCCAACTGGAGTCCCAGCGCATAACTAGGGGAACCTCCATTACCCAGATCCAGACTGGCGTAATCCAGACTGACAGAAGCCCCCACGGAAAGGTCGGGCGTGATGAGATAAGCAATATTCGGCGCGAACTTCATCAACTGGAATTGGGAGTAAAGATTCTGGTAGATGGGGCTGGTGTCTCTGTAATCCACGCCCATTCCGGAAACTCCATAGGCCCCGATGCCGAACCGAAGCTTGTCGGTAATGGGGGCGGTAATGCCGATGGCAGGAGACACAAACGCGTTCGTCTGGCTTTTTTCGGAAGCCGATCCATAGCCCATCCGGCTCAAATTGATTGTGCTTTTCACTTTGGGATCAAAGTAGGTCCCGGCAAAGGTCGCCTCCGACCCGGGACAGTAGGGGCCGAAGCACATGGCGGCGGGATTTGCAAAAATCGCGCTGATGGCATCCTGTGGGGCAGCCACCCCCACTCCTCCCATGGCTCTCGAAATAGGACCGATGCCAATGAGATTATCCCCGTTGGTGGCCATGGCTGTTGAATAAAATGCCACGACAGTTGCCAATACGATCATAACTAAAACGAATCTCTTTTTCATTGTTTCCTCCCTTTTCTTGTTATCCTCTCAACCTGTTGAAAAGTTGCCGGTTACCCTTCAAGACACACTGCCACCTTTACTGCACGAGGGCATTCGCCACCATGGAACTCAAAAACTGAACGTCCACGCCCATTTTGTAATGATCGTTCAGATTGCTCAGCTGGGTGTGGCAGTTCTCGCATGCAGTAGTCAGGATCGAAGCGCCCGTCTTCTTCACCTGGTCCGCCTTCACTCTGGATGATTTCATTCGGAAATCAAGGGTTTCATCGCCCAGAGCGACCAAGCCCCCACCGCCACCGCAACACCAGTTGTACCTGGGATCATCGGTCATATCCCGGAAATTGTCCGTGAGATGGCTCAGAACATATCTGGGTTCATCCATGATACCGCCATTTCTCGCCATCTGACAGGGGTCGTGGTAGGTAATGGTTTCTCCGGTTTCAGATTTTTTTACTCTTATCCTCCCTTCCTTCAAATAGCGGGCATGAACCTGTGTGATTGAGGAAACCTTGAAAGGCTGTTTTCCAGACAACTGCTTCATCACCCTGAATGCAGTTCCACACTCGCAGATACAGACTTCTTTCACCTTGAGACGCTTTGCCTCATTGATAATACGGTCCAGAATCAGTTTTGTTTTGGTTGGGTCCCCCACGAAAGCACCGAAATTGACCGCTTCGAAGAAACTCAGGGTCCAGTGCTCTCCTGCTGCATTAAAAATAGCGGCGGCGGGGATAATGGAGTGCACTCCGGCCAGGGCAACGTAGAGAAGATCCGCGCCTTCCACATCGATCGGAATAGCCGATTCTCCCGCCTCAGTCTTCCATTTTTTGACCACTTCGGATTCTAAATTCTTGATTCCCTGCAAAAATCCCTCTTTGAAAATCTCCAGAGACTCTCCCTTTGTTACGGACATATCCGCCAGAAGGGTGAGCATTTCCGGTTCGGCATGGGCCCCCACCAAAAGGATTTTGGCAATGGACATAATCATTTGCGTATCGATGCCGAAAGGGCAGAACACCATGCAGCGCCTGCAGCCGGTGCAACTGTATGCGGCTTCGTAAAGTTCCTCCAAAGCCAACTCCGTCAGTTCTTTCGATTCCCCCAGGGTAGAGCAGATTTTCCCCTGTCCTTTGAAATATTTTTTATAGATCCTTCGAACAATTTCAGCACGATAGGCAGCGATATATTTCACCTTGGGCATCGACGCATATACATGGCACGCCTCGGTGCATACTCCGCACCGGGAACAGGTCTCAAGATAGAAGGTCATGGCCTGATTCAATTTACCCCTAAAGAGCTTTAACAAATCGTTTCGCATTGCTTGATCCATGGCTAACCCCTCCTCAGTTTGTTCATGGGCAGCGAGAAAAAGGAGTGCATAATCTTGCTGAAAGGGAAGAACATTAAAAACAGATTTGCGAAAAAGACGTGAAGCACAAGCATGAATGAATGTCCCGACCAGACAATGGTTTCCGGCAAGGCAGGCCTCAAGTAGAGCATGCTGGAAAGATATTGGCGATAATCATCCACTGACATTTCTCCATAGTCGTACCAGGTCCTTGCCCAATCCATTTCGCTTCCAAAAAGAACGGTCAAAAAAAGGAGCATCAACAGGAAATAGTCTTCGGGTACGGAGAGTTCTTTGTTGGGCGTAACCAGCCGTCTGAAAAAGAAATAGAGGAGTGAAACAGACAGGATCAGGCCGACAAAACCTTTGCCCAGAAAAATGTCATGCCCAATGACCTGAAATACACTGAAATCATCAATAAGTTCCAGATGCCCGATAATAAGGAGGAGAAAAGAAATATGAAAGATCATCAGGAAAACCCACAGAACAGGATTATGCCTCCTGACCGTGGGCAATAGGAAAGTATCGCCAAGCGCCCGCAGCCAAGACGCTCCCTTGTCCGGAAAAATCATCAGAGTCGAAGGATTTTTTGGTTTTCGGATCATTTGAATAAGTCTTATAGCCGTGCCGAAAAAGAACACGCCAAAGGCTGCGTAGACCATGGGGACCAATATAATGTAATATACGGTTTGCATGGAAGCCTCCATCATTCGGAAAGGAATAGCGTTCGCCCCTGTGGACTCACTCAAAAACATTTTCCCGATTTGAGCGAGCCCTAATGCAGGGGCCGGTTCATCAACAAAATCATGCCCCGCGTTTAATGTAGAATTTGATCAAACCGTCTTCCTGGACGGTTTCGAGGATCTCGTTTCCACTGGTCTTGGCCCACGCGGGAAAATCAGCCAAAGAACCGGGATCGGAGCTTATGGCTTCAATAACCTGGCCTACTTCCACTTCCTTAATCCCCTTGCTCACCTTCACAACCGGCATGGGACAAGGCAATCCTTTAAGATCCATTACTTTATCCACTTTCATTGCTTCCGCCATTTTTCTACCTCCATGAAATTGTTTTGGTGTTGTAAAAAGATTATCTCCCCGCCATCAGACTGCCTGATGTCGGGATTGGTGCAAATTGGTTTTTGTATTGCAAACGTTTTGTTCCATCGCCTACGTCATTTCATCCCTTTGCCCAACTATATGAAAAGCTGGATCTTGCTCCCCATTGCTTCCTCCAAAAACTTGGCCACTCCACAGTAGGTCAGGTTCGGATAACTGATCATTTCTTCCCGTTTGAACCCCATGAGATCCATGGACATCTCACAGACGAATATCCTCACATCCAGTTCCGCGGCCAGTTCCATCATCTGTTCCAAAGAGGCCACATTCTTCTTTTTCATGAGGGATTTCATCATGCCGGTTCCCATTCCGCCCATGTTCATTTTAGAAAGTTTAACCTTTCCAGTGCCTTTTGGCAGCATGGATCCAAACATCTTTCCCATAAAATCCTTGCCGTCTACGTTCTTATCCTTGTCTCTGAGGACCGGCGTCCCCCAAAAGGTAAAAAACATGACCACATCCATGCCCATGGCCACCGCCCCCGTGGCAATAACGAATGCCGCCAGCACTTTATCCAAATCGCCGCTGAAGACAATCATAGAGAGCTTGTTTTCAGGAGCCTTGTCAGAGAGGGATTGCAGCTGACTTTTTATAACCGCAATCTGCTCGCTGAGTTGTTCCAGCGTTACACTGCCTTTCGGCGTTTCAACCTCTTCCTTTTGAACCAGGTCTTTTTCCATGGCATCCTCCTTAACCCTGTACTTCGTTCACTCTATTAACCATAAGGACAAAAAAATAGCCTTTTCAAGGGAACCACGACCTCTATACCAGCATTTCTTTCACGGCCTCCATGGCGGATCTGAGGGATTCCATATAAGAAAGCACATGTTTTCTCTCAGCTTCATCCATCTGAAGCAGCACCTGGCGGTGGATATCTTTTTGAAAGGACTGGATTCTCTCAGCCAATTCACTTCCCTTTGGGGAAAGCCTCAACAGCTTTATGCGAGCGTCCGCGGGATCATCAATTTGATCAATAAGTCCTTTTGTTAGAAGTCCTTTTGTCAGCTTCGTAATCCTGCTTTTCGCCAGATCCAGCTTCTGGGCCATCACCTTTGCGGTCAAATAGCGCTCGCCGTTGAAAAGCATCAGACTTTTCAACTCCGAATAGGGAAGACCAAATTTTCTGGACTCATAGAGTTTTCGATCCTCGCAGCATTCAACCATTTCCGCAATCAGGTTCTGAATCCTGTCCGTCTGATACTCTATCAGTTCACCGTTAATCTCGCGAGCGCTTTCATTCATAGTATGAACAAAATATCCTCTCACTTTTTCATTGTCAAGAAAAAAAATAGGCCATTGTTCATTTTTTTATAACGAATGCATGAGGAGATTTCAGGAAATCGAATTTCAGTGATTATCGGAGAGACAGCAATTCCCGCTTGCGGCCAAAAGGCCTAACAATAGGGTGTCTCCCTGATCAACTCGGCATCGGCACTCAATATTTGCGTCCGAATATCGTCCGCAAGTCTCTGCCAGTTGTTGGAATTGTAACCTGCCATTCCCAGGAATTTTGATTTGTCGTTGTCCGGTCGCCACTTCAAAAGGTAATCGGTAATTTTTTCCTTTGCGATTGTGGCGTTTACAGGCAGTTTCAATTTGTTAAATCCTCCCGGAAACCGTCTTTTTCAACCTCAACGCAACTGCCGCCTATCTGCTTGCTGCCGCGATGGATGCATGCACGCATGATGTCCCTATTTTGCTGACAAAATTTTAGACCGCGTCTTTTAATTTCTTCCCTGCTTTGAATTTAACGGCATTGGATGCCTTAATCTTGATTGCTTCGCCGGTGCTGGGATTCCGACCTTTGCGGGCTTTTCGGCGGACTTTTGAAAATGTGCCGAACCCTACCAGGGTGACCTTCCCATCCTTCTTCTTCAGCGCATTTGTGATGCCGGTGATAAAGGAATTCAATGCCGCATTGGCGGCGGATTTGGAAATACCTGCATCTTTCGCCATTTGTTCGACCAGTTCAGATTTCGTCATGTGATGGTCTCCTTTCTTGCTGTTGGTTTAGAATTCAGGAAGATGAACACAAAATTCATTTCGCCTGTCGCTGCAGTTTTTGTTCTATCTGTCCAAAATAATTTTGGAGCGTCTTATGGACGTCGTAAATGTTTTGAAGGTCTTTTTTGAACCACGAATGGACACCAATAGACACAAATATTATTTCGCATGATGTACCTCCCAGTCCTGCTGGGCTTCTTCCAGTTGTTTGCGAAGCTCCTCTTTGGAAGGGAGATAGAGTTGGTATTCTGACGCGTAGATATTTGAATTTTTTGGAAGCGTTAATTCAACCAGTTCATCACTTTTAGTAAGACAGAGAAGAATCCCAACCGTAGGTTTTTCATCTTCAAGTTTTACAAATCGATCAAAGTAATTTACATACGGCCCTTTAGTAGACAACTTCTTTACCTCGTCTTTATCCCGGCTTAATGCAAGACGTTCATAAAGAGCCGAGTTGATCTGACGTTCCAGTTCACGATACCCCCAGCCGTTTTCAACGGATTCCAGCTCGTAAAAAAGACACTCTTCAGCACTTTTGACCGCGAGAAGAGTAACATAATGCGTCCGGCCAAGTAAGAAGCGACCGGATAATCTTGCAGTCACCGCCTCCAAAGTTTCAGGTTTATACAATCTTATAAAAGATTCGTCAGGCGGTGCCTGTCGAATCTTTTTTTCCGCATAAGTCTAAATGTTGTGAGGTTTTCAAAAACCTGCGACTAATCAATTGGAAAGACAAGTTTATTTACGCTGACATGCAAAGGTTAACATCTTTTATCATTCAGCATGTTGACCTAAAGGCACAGAACAAGGTGTC
>JBBSAR010000142.1:0-9010 GCA_038252125.1 Desulfatiglandales bacterium | reverse complement strand
CCACCCAAAAGAGGTCGAGAGTTAGAGTCCTGGAGCAACCGCCGATAATTATGAAGGCAGCTCCTCCTATGGATTAATAATAATGGGTGGGAAAAAGATACTGATGCCCGGCTCCGGAGGAGGCGCATAGATAACCGGCGGCGGTGCGTAATATCGTTCCCTGTAAACATAAGGTTCATACTCATAAGACCGATACACAGTGCCATAGACGTAGCGGTCATGTTTATATTCTTTGTGCTTGTCACGGTGGTTGTCATGTTTTCCCGACTTTTTATGGTCATTTTTGCCGAGAGCCGGCGCCACGTCTATATTGCCTACCATTGCGGCTAAAACAAGCCCGATGATAATTTTGCCCACTATGGAGCTAAAATTCCATGTACTTGATGTTTTCATAACGTCACTCCATTCTTTAATCGATTCCAATCGCCTTTTTGGCGCCAGTCTTTATTCGTAATAAAATTACCGATCATTTTCTCTAAAATTTGTATTTCCCATGCCTCCCTGTCAGGAATATTTCATCAGCAACCTTCTTCTGTTTATCCGACAGACTGTCATAGAACGCCTCGAAAGGCGGGATGACCTTGTTCTGTTGCTCAAGATTGGTTTTGGTAATTTCATTCTGGAATTTCATCTGCTCGACAGCATTCATGGCGTTAATCTTTTCAACCCTGTCCTTGGTAAGGACGTCCATCTCTTTCGCATTTTTCCTCATCACCTCGGTAAGTTTATTCCATAATGGTTCCTGGGCCTCCGTGATCATTAGGGCGGTATGAAGCCTTTTGATCTGGGCCTCGGTATAGTCGACAGCAGTGGGTCTATCAACTTTCGACGATTTCTTTTGGGCTGAGCCCGCAAAAGAAAGATTTGCATTGGCGAAAAAGATGATGGATAGAAACGCCACCATCACAAAAACGAGTGCAGCTGGAAAAGAACCTTTATAATCCTGTCGTTTCATGATCTATCTCCCTATTTAAGTTTAGTGTTTAGCGCTTGCAAGCGCTAAGAGGTTATTACCCAATTTTCGAACATTAGAATCGCCCTGCATCCCTCCTCTTCCCAATAGTGGTATCCCGGATATTGAACCGGATCATTTTCGTTATTGGCTTTTTACACCCGCCAATAATTCATCGATATCTCGTCTATCCAACGTCTCCCTCTCTAAAAGAGCAATCGCTATATTCCGAAGGGTACCGCCGTCTCAGTCATGGAGACCAGCGTCTGCATGACCTCTTTCCGTTTCCGCAGAAGTACATCCATTGCGATCCTGAAAATAATCATAAGGGCATGCTCCTCTCATAATATAATGGCATCAAACACCGGACCGGCGGGTCATTCAGTTGAGGATTTATCCGCAGAAGACAGCAGGGATTTGCACCCATTGAGCCTTCTGGATGCTGTTCCAGGTCAGTTCTCTCATAAACAGTAGTAAAATTATCTCTCCAAGTTTCGTGCCAGAGGCGGTCAACCCGAAAAGATTACGGTATCTTGTTGATTCCAGAAGGGTAATGACTTGTGAAAACTGTAATAAAGGGTCGAAAGGAAATAGAGATGATGGCCATATTTAAGCAATGGCCATATATGGCCACCCGTTCTTGATTGCAGGGGGGTAGATCAGTCAGGTTTCATGGCTTCCGGATGCCCAGTTTTCGCATGCGGGCCCGTAAGGTACTGCGGTTGAGCCCGAGGATCTCAGCCGTCCCGTTTTTCCCGCTGACTTTCCATTGGGTTTGTTGGAGGATTCGCGCAATATGGTTGCGCTCAACCGTTTCCAGTGTTTCTTGAGAAGTGGAAAAGACCTTTTTCGAAGGCTGCAGTTCATCCACCAGGCGAAGTTTGTGCCCCGATGAGTTAATCACCGCACGTTCGAGGACGTTTTCCGGTTTGTTCCTCATAATTTATAGAGGTGCACAGTCCAAGAAAGGTGCATTCACAAAATACTTTTCTTACACCCCTCCATATTTTCTGGCTCAGAAAAAGAAAATCTCTTTCACGATCCTGAGGATCTAAATTAATGCATATGCCTCGTGATTTTTCACATTGATGTTATATCCCAAAATTGAGATACTGATTGTCAGTTCCGTGAGAGACCGAACAATGCAAAGTGGCCATAGTATCGAATGATTACAGGTTTTTTTGGAGGTGTCCCGCATGCAAATCCTTTTCCGATATCCGCTGCCTGCCTTATGCTATCTGGTCCTACTTGTCCTTTCCGGTTGCTCAGGAGGGAGTGAAAGTGGAACCGATGTGGACCCCAGGATCGGCTTCACTTACCCCGATTCGGCTGACTACAGTACACTCACCTGGACCAGCGCCTTCCAAGCCGCCCACGACAAATTCTCAAGGGAGTATGCCTTTACTGACTGGAAGCGTGTGGACTGGCCTGGTCTCTACAGTCAATTTATGCCGCGCATCATACAGGCCCAGGCTACCGGGGACGAAAAAGCTTATTACCTTGCCCTGCACGAGTATGTTTGCTCCATCCCCGACGGCCATATCAGCCTGGGCGCAGAGAACTCTGCAGTACCTAAGGCCATCGGAAAAGAACTGGCTGGTGGAGGGTTCGGGATGGCGGTGGCCGAGCTGGATGATTGGCGGGTGGTCGCGGCCGCAATCGTTGCGAACGGACCGGCCGATCTGGCAGGGATTGCTACGGGCGCCGAGATTATCACCTGGGGAGGACAACCAATCAAAACAGCCATCGGACGGATCGATGTCGGCGGCGTTCCTTTCAAGGTATTGATGAAGGGCGCCGTCGGGGGCGAAAACCCCCAGGCCACAATGGAACACTACCGTCTGGAGCAGACCAGGCTCCTGACCCGGGGGCCCGTCGGCTCGGACGCTCAGGTTGAGTTCAAAAACCCCGGTTCAGCGGCTTCCCAAACGGCCACTTTCACAGCCATAGACGACGACGGACAGACATTTTCCCTGTTGGACTTTGCAAAGAAGGCAGAATTTTCGGATCAAGTCGACTATCGAATCCTGCCGGAAGGCTACGGTTATGTTCTTGTCAGGATGGAACATGATCTGTCGAATCCCGGTTATCCTACACGGATCTACGAAGAATTCCAAAAAGCGATCGCCTCGTTTGTCGCGGCTGGTGTGCCCGGTGTCATCGTCGATCTACGGGGCAATTACGGAGGCTCTGATGAACTTGCCGCCGATCTATGCGGCTTTTTCTACGCCGACCCCTCATTCTATGAGTATCAGGAATATTACGACAAACGGAACGGGCAGTTTCTGCGCATCACCATCGACGACCGCCCTGCCATCGTAGACAACATCTCAATTAACCCGCGGACGCCCTATTTTGGAGGGCCTGTGGTAGCCCTGGTCAATCCCGGCACAATAAGTTCAGGAGAAGGCCCGACAATGTGCATATCACAGCTTCCGAACGGGAGGGTGATCGGGTTTCACGGCACGAACGGCTCTTTCGGGATGGTGGGGGGAGAAATCCTGATGCCTGGGGGATATAAAATAGGATATCCTTACGGCCGTTCTATCGATGAAAACGGGGTGATTCAGCTGGACAGCACAAACGGGATCGGCGGTGTGGCCCCAGTCCCTGGGTTCCTAAAACGCTTGAAAACGTGATTGCCTTTGCGTCGGGAACTGATGTCGAGCTCCAGTACGCCATAGAGTACATGAGGGGGCACTAAGGCTCTACGGACGGTGCGTGTCGAAAAAACGAATGAGCAAAGATGTACAATCACGCCGACGGTGTGACCAGTCATCAACGGAGTTTGTGGAGAAGAGTCCTCCTGCCAAGGGAAACCGTGTCCATACGGCCGTGACCGGAACACAAGGGCTGGAATAAGCGTCGATCGAACTATACACGGAACGAAAAGCAGCGAAGCGGTTCAGATATTCAACCTTACCCTAAGCAACGTTTCTGCTTCTGATCTGAGGCAGGAGCCCGATATGGTTACGCCCCCGTAAAGTCACCGGCGAGGAAAGCGACATACGTAGGCCCTTCCGGGGGAAAAGCGGTCCGGTCCCTCCACGATCTTTTTTTTTGCAGCCTTTGCTATGTGAAAAAGCATTCCTTTGAAAATCCACTGATGTATGGGATAGAGTGCATACCAGTATAGAATGCCCGTCAGGCCTCGGGGGAGAAACCGGGAGAGTTGCTGGAGCTCCGTTGTGCCGTCGGGAAGGCCGTAGATCTGAAAATCCAGGACGCCTTCCCCGGGCATTTTCATTTCCGCCGCCAGTTGCAGATGGTTGGGCGCCTCCACGGCTAATACGCGCCAGAAATCAACCGCATCCCCCGGACGAATTTCCGAAGGGTGGCGTCTTCCCCTCAGCCCCATTCCTCCCGCCAGCCTATCCATGGCGCCTCGCAGGGCCCATAAGGTGTCCGCATAGAACCAGCCCGTGGTTCCTCCAATTTTCCTAATGATTTTCCAAACCTCTTCGGGGGCCGCCTGCAAGACTACCCTATAGCCGCATTCAAGGATTGTTCCCCCCGCATAAGGGGCGTCTCCGCGGGTGATCCATTCCGGAACCTTGACGGCGCCTGCGTCGGACCAGCAGGTTTCCACCGCATGCTGATCGATTCTTTTCAGTGCCAGGCGGATGGCTTGCCGACATGTCAGAAGGTCCTGCGGGATAATGGAACGGATGCGGTTTTCCCTACACACCACGGGCGTATTCATCCCTTCTATCAAGGGAATCGCAAGAGACGACGGCACCGGTGTTACCAGGTGCACCCAGTAGGAACTGAGGCTCGGTGTCAGGGTGGGCACCGGAATGATCCATCGCTTCGGCAGCCCCGCTTCCTCCGCATAGATCCTCATAAGGTCTCCGTAGGTAAGGACATCGGGTCCCCCGATATCGAACGTTTTTCCCGTGGTTTCGTCGTGTTCCAGGCACCCTTTCAGGTAGGTCAGCACGTTTCGAATGGAGATGGGCTGACAGGGGGTATGCACCCATTTCGGGGTGAGAAGGACCGGAAGGCGGTCCACAAGATAGCGCATCATCTCAAAAGATGCACTTGCCGATCCTAAAATCAGTGCGGCGCGAAGGAAAGTGACAGGGACTTTGCCGGATTGCAGAATTCTGGCCACTTCCGTTCTGGATCGCAGATGCTTGCTCAGTTTCTGCTTTTCTTCGCCAAGGCCTCCCAGGTAGATGATTTTTTCCAGCCCCGCTTTTTCAGCGGCAGCAGCCATGTTTCCTGCGGCCCGGCGGTCCATTTCTTCAAAAGCCTTCGCCTTTGCCTTCATGGAGTGGACCAGGTAAAAGGCCGCCCGGCAGTCCTGTGCGGCTGTCTCCACCGACTTGGAATCGAGCATGTCGGCCTTGACCAGCTCCACCCGCGGATGACCTGCCCAGGGACGACTCTGCAGTTTGTCCAGAGACCGGCCCATCACACGGACCCGATAACCCGCATCGAGAAGGAGAGGGACCAGCCGTCCACCCACATACCCGGTTGCTCCGCTGACCAGAATGGCCTTTTTGTTCATCATTCCTCCTCCCTTCCGTCTCTTTCCAATTTTCCGCCCCCCGTCTTCCGGTGCCCGATCTCCGACTTTCGACCTCCGCCTTTATGTCTCACGCATGATTCCGCAGCTTCAAGGCTGTTGGGTGCGGATTCAGGTAAGTCTGCATGTCGAGATAGGGTTCATCGTACTTGCGCACATAGTGGTTGAAGAGAGTAATAGGCACAATGAGGGGAATCAGAACCCGATGGTAGTCGGAAATAATATCGAGGAGTTCCTGTTTTTCGTCAGCGGACAGGTTTTTTTTGAAATATCCCATCATGTGATGCAGAACGTTCACATTCTTCTTGATGGTGGTCTTCAGTCGAAGGGCTTCTGAAAGGAGTTTCTCGTATTCCCCGAAAAGATTTTCAATGGCTTGTTCCTTCCCGCGGGCCACCAGTTTGCCCATTGCCCGATAATGTTTCTCGCTGTGGGAGAGGAAAAGCAGTTTGTTCTGGGTATGGAACCGGACCAGGGATCCCACCGTCTTTTTTTTGCAGGTTTCGCGCCACTGTTTCAGGACAAAGATGCTCTCGATGAAATTTTCCCGCAGTTTTGGATCATGAAGCCTCCCTTCGTCCTCCACGGGGAGCAGGGGAAAACGGTCCATAAAGACCTTTGCGAACAGGCCAACCCCTTTTTTTTCGGGCATGCCCCGATCATTATAGACTTTGACCCTCTCCATGCCGCTTGAAGGGGAATTACTCTTGAAAATGTATCCGCAAAGGTCCATCTCTGCAAGCTCGGCAACCTTTCCATACGCCCAGGTCAGCATCTGTTCGGTCAGATCTTTTCGGGTATGGATGGTCACGAGCCGAGGCGATTCGACGCTGCCCGTCAGCCGCATGGCCTCCCGCGGAACAGGCAAACCGCATTCCACTTCCGGGCAGACAGGTACAAAATCCACATACTCGCCCAGGGTCTCGCGGATGAACCGGTCGAGCTGATGCCCGCCGTCGTACCGGACATTTTCGCCCATGAGGCATTGGCTGACCCCCAGCTTTATGCGCTCCGGGGCAGCTTCCCGTATTGTGCCGGGAGTGATTTCATTTTTCGAAGCCATGTCGTTGTCCTCTTCGTTTTTGGTATATCGTTCTTTAATCTAACGGCTAACAACCAAAGCAATAGCAGGTTTTCAGGTTCCGCTGTTTCTTCGCTTTTACAAGGAGATGAGTCACACTCTACCAGCAGCCTTGACCCAATGCAATAAAAGAACGATGTGGTCAGTTTCCGGAAGGGAATGTGTTCTGTTCGACAAAAGAAAATTATTGACAAATGAGAACTGTCTGTATAAATATCAAAGAGTTTATTCAATAAAAGAGGCGGAAATGATGGATCGGCAATGCTTGGGCTTTTTTTATTTTAGGTTCGGAGAGAGAACCATGCCCATGGATTGATGCCGATTTCCGACAAAAAATCAAGCCGTGGGCGTTTCGATGCCCGCGGCTTTTTTTTTGCTCCTTTTTCGCCGTGAAGGACCTGAGATGTTGAAATGAAAACCTTATTGACGAAGGCTCAAAAATGAAACACATATCCTCTAAGCCAACTGTTATTACCCCTGATTTCTATCGATTGGGGACTTCGGCCTTCCCTTCATTTCTGTCCCTTGGAAAGGTGGGCATGATCATCGAGGGGGGAACCGGGCCGACCTATCCCATGATCATCGATCAGATCAGGGAACTGGGAATCGAGATGGACCGAATCGAATACGTCCTTTTGACCCATACCCATGCGGATCATATCGGAGCAGTGCCTCACCTGAAGCGCAAGTGGCCTCATATGAAACTGGTGGCCAGTGCTCCCGCCGCGCGAATATTGAATACGAGTGAGTTGTACAATGAATTTCTTCTTGTGGATCTGGGGATCGCACAACTCATGAAAGCCAAAGGAGAAATCGGCGGCATGCCTTCCGTTCCGGAAGATTTTCGTTTCGAGGTGGATATGGTTGTCAAGGGTGGGGACACCATCGAACTGGGCAATGGGGTTGTCTGGGAAATCATCGATACGCCGGGGCATTCAGTCTGCCATATATCCGCATATGAAAAAAAGGGGGGCACGCTGGCCGTGGGAGATGCCACCGGTTTTTACGTTCCCGAAAAAGATCTCTTCTGGCCCAATTATTTTGTTTCCCTGACGGGCTACCTCGACAGCATTCGAAAGCTGTCGACCTTCCCGGCCAAACGGGCCGTACTCAGTCACAATGCACTGATTGAAGGCGATGTGTATCGCTATTTTAAAAAGGCGATGAAGGCGACTGAGGAATACCATAAAGACACCGTCAGCCGCCTCGGTCGCGGAGATTCAGCGGAAAGCATTGCTCTTGAACGGGCGCATTTTGTGAGTACCCTCACCGATATTCAGCCCTTCAAGGTAATGTACGATCTGTGTAAGCTCATGATTCATCGTTCACAGGTCAATGGGGTTGCTTCATCCTTTTTTCTGCTCGAAAATCCGGAGCGTTCCTTATCGGATCCCCCTGTTTCGGACCCGGAGGAGTCGGAGAAGGCTTCCTCGGATGTCGGCGCTATCATGCTTGCCGCAAAAAAAATGCCGCTCAGCCTCAATGACCGTTTGAGTCTTATGGCCCTTATTGATGAGGGTATGCGCCGCGGACTGGCCGAGGCGCCGGTATCGGCGGATCTTTTTAATGATTTGTGGGAACTGGTGGGCGCCACCGCCAAGGGGGGCAGGATCAATCGTCTGAAATTTGAGGATTCGAAAAACGGATTTCAGATGTTCGAGGTCAAGGCAGAGAGCGGAGAAAACCTGGCCCGCCTGAATATGATCTATCTGAGAAAGCCGATTCCCTGCTACTACCTGGTTTATGTGGAGGTTGCGGCGCCCTTCAGGCGAAAGGGGCTCGGGAATCTGATCCTGAAGGTCTTCGGGGATTTTCTTACGGACAAATCCGCAGTGGGGATTCTGGACAATATTATTCCGCTCGATGATCCCACAAACGATATCTACCTGAAACACTCCTGGGTTCCTGTCGAGGAGATCATCGGCAATCAGATGTTTTATAAAGAAAATAACTACATGCTTTTCATTCCTCCCGCCTTTAAAGACAAAGATCTGAAACAGCCGGTTTTGCGGCTCATGGTTCATCTAAAACGGAAGCGGGCGGTCATCGATATCCGTGAAAATGAAAACATGGTCAGGAAGACCCTCAGCGAATTCAGGGAACTGTATCAAGTGCTTTTGACCTATTTCGGGCAGGAACTTGAATCGCCCCAGTCTTCCCTGTTCATGCGTTTCATGTTTACCCGTTTTGTGACCAAATTCATTGCCTTCCGGCGCCGCATCGGCGACCTGGTGGGATACACCGGCGGCGAGTCAACCGAGCAGATTGTCCTGGAGCCCAGGATTAAAAAATTGCAGGTCAAAACCTATGCTCCCAGGGAGCTTTTGAAGGATCAGGCAACCTGCATGGGAGATCTTGGATTGTTGTCCATGCTCCCGGAAGAGTTGAAGAGGAAGCCAGCCCAGACCATCGAACGGCTTCCCAATTACCGCAGGCCCAATTTTCT